>JALSKR010000073.1 GCA_026988735.1 Sulfurimonas sp. | reverse complement strand
TGTTTGAAGTACCTCGTTAATATTTTTTGGATTTATCTCCTCATAAGTTGCTCTGTCGATACTGTTTACAGTAGAAACTTCTGTCGCAAGGTCGGTTCCTAAATCATCAATAGTAGAAGATTCTACTGCAATGGTATCTAAAGTGGCAGCTGATAAATTTATAGCTATAGCACATAAAAGTGAAAGGGTAACATCTCTTTTCATTTTTATCCTTTTTCTTAATTTCAAGGCGTATCTTATAAAAAGAGTGTTACAAAAGTATTAATTTTTATATTTAAAGCTTATTTAAATATTACTAATCATTTTTATCAACTCTTCAGGTCTGTTAGAGTTTTTAATGGCATTTTCTTTTGAGATAATATTTTTTTGAAGCAGTTCTATCAGTTGTTGTGTCTGCGTTGTCATATGTGTCTCTTGTTGGTTTAACTGCATTTGAGAATAAATCTGGTGTACTTTGTCCTCTCGTATTTGATTTTGGATTGCCGGATTTGTGATAAGGATCTCTTGCGTTGCAACTTTCCCGCCACCTATTCTTGGAATAAGTGTTTGAGAAATGACGGCTACTAAGGAAGAAGAGAGTTGTGCTCGAATTTGGGCCTGTTCTTCTCCGTCAAACACATCAATAATACGGTTGATAGTTCCCGGTGCAGAGTTCGTGTGCAGGGTTCCAAAAACAAGGTGACCGGTTTCTGCAGCTGTGAGAGCTGCACCGATGGTTTCGGCATCTCGCATCTCCCCGATGAGAATGATGTCAGGATCTTGACGAAGGGAGTATTTGAGTGCTGTGGCAAATGATTCGGTATTGCTTCCTACATCTCGCTGAGAAAAGAGAGACTTGATGTTTTTATGCACAAATTCCACTGGATCTTCGATGGTGATAATATGGCGGCGTTCTGTCATATTGATTTCATGCAACATTGATGCAAGTGTTGTTGATTTACCCGAACCTGTCGGACCGGTTACCAGGATAAGCCCTTTTTCTTTTTTAACCAGTTCCTTGAAAATCGGAGGGTTTCCATATTCGTCAAGTGTTGGTATATCAATTGGAATCATACGAAAAGCACAGGCAATTCCATGTATGGTTCTGTAAAAGTTTGCACGAAAACGGCCGACATCTTTGAGTTCAAAGGAGAAGTCCAGTTCGTTGTGCTCTTCAAAAACTTTCTTTTGTTTATCCTCGATAAGAGAATAGGCCATCTCTTCAATATCATTGGCAGTAAGGACTGGAAGATTCAAAGCACGCAGTTCTTTGTCTATTCTGATTTGCGGTTCACTTCCCACAACAAGGTGTAAATCCGAAGATTTAAAGGCAAGTACACTTTTTAACAGCTTTTTGATATCTAAGCGTTGAGTAGAACTCTCTGTTTTTACTTCTTCATTCATAAGAAACTCCTTTTGTATAGTTCTTCATTGAAGCCGACAAGAACATCATCATTATATTCTGTTACAGGACGTTTAATCAGCAGATTTTCTTTGCAGAGCCACTCTTGCTGTTGCTTCTCATCCAGGTTCATTTCTTTGAGTTTGAGATTTCTGTAGGTGGTACTTCTGGTATTAAAGAGGGGTTTTAACCCGACTTTAGAAATCCAGTAGTCTACTTTTTCACATGGAAGTTTCTGTGTTTTAAAATCAAAAAGCTCATATGCCAAATTATGTTTTTTAAAAAAAGAGAGTGCCTTTTTGACGCTGTCACAGTTTTTAATACCATAAACTTTTATCATGGAACTACTCAATGATTTTAGGAACAATAAAAAAGTCATCTGCACTTTTTGGAGCGTGCTTTAAAATTTCCTGGCTGATTGTTATGTCACACTCCGGAATGTCTTCGCGTAAAGGTGTTGCTCTGTCATCCATAGCAAAAGTACCGTCCACTTCACTTGTGTCCAGCTCACTTAAATTGTCTACAAAACTTACTATTTCAGAGAGTTGTGATATGATTTCTTCACGTTTATCATCGCTTACATGTAAATAAGAAAGTTTTTCCAATCGTGTTAATAAGGCATCATCTACTTGCATTGTCTATCCTGTATTAATATTTTATTTTTGATTTTATCATATATTTGATAAAACTTTAACTTATTTATGGGTAATATTAGAAACTTTATAAAATAATTGAACAGATATAAGGAAGATTTTTGAGTTTAAAAGAAAATATTGAAATGGTAAAAGAAGAGCTGACATCAGAAGAAAAGTTTTTTGAAAAAGCAGTAGTCACAGAGAAATTTATAAAAAAATATAAAAAGCTTATGATAGGTTCAGTAGTGGCAATTACACTGTTTGTTGCAGGTGATATTGCTTATACTCTAAACAAGGAACATACACTTCAAGCTGCAAATGAAGCACTCTTGCAACTAAAAGCAAATCCGCAGGATGAAGCAACATTGGCTACTTTGAAGACATTAAGCCCTGTCTTGTATGACGTATGGGTATACTCGCAGGCAGTTGTTGCAAAAAATGTAAAAGAGTTGGAAAAACTGCAAACTTCAAAAGCTCTGCTTATAGGTGATTTGTCAACATATGAAGCAGCACAAAATCTACAGGATTTAAATAAGCTTGAAAATTACAGCGAAGAACAAAATGCAATCTATAGAGATTTGGCACAGGTTCAAGCAGCAATTATTTTGATGCAGGAAAAAAAGATTGATGAAGCACACTCTAAACTCAGCATGATCAGTGTTAATTCACCTTTAGCACAGGTTTCCCGCGCTTTAATGCATTATGGAGTAAAGTAAATCTTGAAAACATATATATTTTTTGCATCAATTATTGTTTTGCTGTTGAGTGGATGTAGTACAAAAGAGGTTTTTAAACCGAAAAAAGTTTCTAACGACTGGAAACAGTATACACAAATCGAAGATGAAATAGTGGATATTTCATCAAATATGGCACTTTTGGATAATGGAAAAGTTTTAGACAGAGACGGAAACATAAGTATACAAATAGACAAAGAACAGCAAAGAGTAATTGGTCAGAGTGACGGTTGGATTTTATCTGCCGCAATTGACGGAAACTTGACACTTACATCCCAAAATACACTACAAAAAACAAAACATTTTGCCTTAAAAAGAACAATAGCAACCGCAGGTGTCAAAGATGATGTTTTGGCGGTTTTGTTTGCCAACAATGAAATAGCCTTGTATGATATGCATTCAAAAGAGCTTTTATTTAAAGAGCAGGGCGGTAAAGCGATAGCAAATGATATTCGAATTGTTCAGCCATATTTTATGAATGATCTGGTTATTTTTTCAACGCTCGACGGAAAAATTATTATTGTTAATACAAAGTTGAAAAAAAGACTCAGAACAGTTATTGTCTCTTCTGATGATTATTTTAACAATATTATCTATTTTAGTATTTTTGATGATAAAATTATTGCCGCGAGTGATTCCAAAATTTTGGCGCTTTCCCAAAAAGAGCTCCGTGCCAAATATGAAATACGAAATATTGTGCATGATGAAAAAGCTTTGTATATTACAACAAAACAGGGAGAAATAATCTCTTTGACACCCTCTTTGCAGGTCAACTCCAAGGTGAAATTTCCTTTTGCGCACTTTTTGGGTATGATCAGTGATGGAGATAATCTCTATGTTCTGGAAAAAGAGGGGTATATGATAGTGGTTAACAAAAAAACATTTGATTATACCATTCATGAAGTAGATTTGGATGACGGGCTTGTATTTGTTGGCAAAAAAGCCTTTTTTGTAGACAATGAGAAAATTTCTATACAATAGATGTCAAACGAACTGGAAGCTTTTTTAGAGTATATTACTGTAACAAGAGCTTTAAGTAAAAAGAGCGTAGAGGCATACAGAAGTGACCTTTGTGCTATTGAAGAACAACTCTCACAACCGTTGATTACTCTTGATACAAAAAAACTTATAAGTGTTCTCTCTTTTTATACAAACAAACGCACGCTTAACAGAAAACTCTCCTCTGTCAATGCTTTTTTTGAATTTTGTTACAAACAGCATTTCAGCAGTGAAAAAACAAAACTGAAATTTGCAAAAATTCCAAAACTTCTTCCAAAATTTTTATCCTATGAAGATATAATGCATGGTCTTGACTTGATAGATACAACAACCTGGATAGGAAAGCGTGACTATGCTTTGATACTTTTTTTATATGCAAGCGGTACACGTATCAGTGAATGTCTGGAATTGGAACTCGGCGATATAGAAGGCGGATGGTTACATGTAAGGCATGCAAAGGGAGAAAAAGAGAGAATTGTTCCCTTGGCTGCCGTCGCAAAAAAAGCAATAGATGCATATTTGGTTACATGTAATATGAACAAAGAGTATGTTTGGTGCAACTACAAAGGCGGTAAACTCAGTCGAATATCTGCGTTTAAAATAACACAAAAATATCTTGGAGTTTCTCCTCATGTACTGCGTCACTCCTATGCAACTTCACTGATTCGCGGTGGAGCCGATTTACGGGTAGTGCAAGAACTTTTGGGGCATGCTTCACTGCTGACAACACAAATATATACACATATTCAAAAGCAGGATCTCAAAGATACAGTAGAAGCATGTCACCCTATGGCCAAGGAGAAGATATGAATACGACAAACAACAAAATATTTTCCTATGCTTTTTTAGATTCACTTTTTTTTACACAAAACAAATGGCATCAGCATGGAGTTTTACTCCATACTCTGCGTGTTACCTATTATGCACTCAAAGCAGGTGATTTCAAGTTTTTTGCAGCAGGACTTTTGCATGATATCGGAAAGCCTTTTGTTGCCTATAAAAAAGATGAAGAGGATTATGAGTTTAATGAATGGAGTTTTACAGACCATGAAGAAAAAAGTTATCAAATTATAAAAAACTGGCCTTTTATCAGCGAATACACAAAAAAGATTGTACGATACCATTATCTTATCCGGGATATTAAAAAGTCAAAAAAAGAAGATCTCCCGAGATATGCCCAGAAAAAAGAGATCTGGGATGCTCTGGATGAGGAGTTGCAAGAAGATTTACAACGTTTTTTGCATTATGATGATCTCGGAAAAGGTAAAAAAAGAAGAGATTAATACAACTGTAACAATTACGTACTATAATTTTAATGAAAAGGGTTTGAAAATATGAAAAAGATTATGCCATTTGTGCTTATCGGAGTGATTGTACTCATCATAGTCGCGTTGTTTTTGTCTTTGGCTAAAACGCAGAAGATGGTTGTTATAAAAGAAGGAAATTTGAAGCAGTTGCCATTGAAAATGGAACTGCATAAGTTTCAAGACAGTTACTGTGGTATGGTTATAGATGATTTGAGCTATGCCTCTCAAGTTATAGCACCCGATGGCAAAACCTGGTTCTTTCATGATCATGGTGATTTTGTGCAGTGGCTTAATGATAAAAAATTTAAAGATTCTGCTGCTATATGGGTGATGAGCAGAGATACGCACAGATGGATAGACGGAAGAAAAGCATATTATACTTTAAATGAAATGACTCCTATGGGCTTTGGATTTGGTGCATATGAGCACAAAAAAGAGGGAAGTGTTGATTTTGATACGATGCGCCTGAAAACGCTTCGAGGTGAAACAATGCAAGATCCCAAAATTAGAAAACAACTCATAGGAAAGTAATGGATACAGTAAATTTAGTAACAATTGTCACAATCGCTTTTTTAGGCTCTTTTGGACACTGCATCGGCATGTGCGGCGGTATCGTCCTTGCCTATTCGACTATTAAGATAGAACCTGCAAGCTCCAAAGTCTCCAAAACAGTAGCCCATCTGCTGTATAACTTTGGACGTGTTCTGACCTATACAATTTTGGGTGCACTTTTTGGTGCAATCGGCGGAGTGGCAACATTCAGCAATACGGCAAACGGGACTTTGCTCATTATTGCCGGAGTTGCGATGATACTTGCAGGGCTTTCTTTGATGGGAAAAATAAAATTCTTAACAGTAATAGAACACTCCATATCTTCATCAAATTTTTACAAAAAATCTTTTCAGAAAATTTTACATTCAAAGTCAAATACAAGTTTTTTCATTTTGGGAATGTTAAACGGCTTGCTTCCGTGCGGTTTTGTCTACTTTTTTGCAATTACCGCTGCAAGTACGGCAAGTCCACTTTACGGCGCTTTGGTGATGTTTATTTTTGGTATAAGCACCATTCCTGCAATGTTTTCTTTGGGCTTTTTATCTTCACTGGCATCGGCAACAAGTTTTAGAAATATGATGATGAGTCTCTCTTCTGTTGCGGTAATCCTCTATGGTGCATTTACGATATACAACGGGTATGACTATTTGACAAACCCTTTAAGGACACTTCTTCAGTGTCATTAGAGGCGTGAAGTAAAAAGCTTTGGATGGGCTTTTTTGAGTCTGTTTAATTCTTGTTCGAGTTTTTTGCCTATACCGTCTTTTTTTGTTTTGAGTTCCTGTAGAAATTGAATACGTCGCTCAATAAAATAAAAATATAAAAGTCCGCTGATAGCTGCAGCATACAGACACCATAAAGAGGTGAAGCCGTAAGGTCTGAGAATATATATAATAACAAGACCGATGAGGTTTAAAAATCCAAAAAGTTCAATGGCAATACTGCTGCTGAGCATCAAAGACCCGCAGGTCGTCAGTATATAAATTCCTGCATCATAAAAATTTTCCGTCCACGGATTTTTGTAATACAGTGTATTGTTTATAACACTCACACTTGTTGGCACTGTTGAGAGTCCATACATTGTATAGACAGCCAGACCAAACCCCAAGACAGCTAAAATTCCAACCAGCTTTTTTTTATAGCCGTCTTTTTCTATCAGCCAAATAGACAAAGGAATGAGAAAGGGCAGTAAACCCTGCGCATAATAGACAAAAATACCTGCTGCAATTTCTAATGCACGGGTATCAATATGCCCGCCCATACCAAGCCAGACAAAGCCTTCATCAAACTGATGCAGGGCAAACAAAAGCGGCAAAAGAGCAAAAAGTACTTCATTGGGTGTACTCACTTTTTGAAGTGTAAGTATACCTACAAGTCCGATAGCCCCTGAGAGTGTAAAATTTAAAACTGCAAAATATATATCCATAATCAATTCTCTTTGTAACTATTCATTATAGAGGGGTGTTCCCCGTTTTTTATGCCAGGAGAGAATGAATTGCCAAGCCTCCTCCGCATTGTCGGCAAAAGTAATAATATCTAAATCCTGCGGGGCAATAACACCCTCATCTTTTAAAAATTCAAAATCTATTGCTTTGTTCCAGTAGCTTTTTCCGACAAGGACAACAGGAATTATCTGTGATTTTCGTGTTTGAATCAGTGTCAGTGTCTCAAACAGCTCATCAAAGGTTCCAAATCCTCCGGGATAAATAACCAAAGCTTTTGCGCGGTTTAAAAAATGGAGTTTTCTAATGGCAAAATAGTGAAACAAAAAGCATAAATCAGGCGTGATATAAGGATTGGGATACTGCTCATGAGGAAGTTTAATGTTAAGCCCTATACTTTTTGCTCCTACATCATAGGCTCCTCTGTTTGCTGCTTCCATTATACCTGGACCGCCTCCTGTCATTACTGTTACACGGCAATCTTCAACACTTTCTCCGCTCTTTCCAATAAGCTGACCGAGTTTTCTGGCATCATCATAATAAATACTCTTGCCGACCATACGTTCTGTAACATAAAGTTCATGCAACAGACTTCTGTCATTTGGTTTTTTCTGTAACATGTTTTGAATATGTGAAAGACGTTTCATAGCAGTCTCTTTTTCGACAATACGCGCACTTCCAAAAACAACTATGGTATGTTCTATGCCATGTTTGTTCATCTTGAGTTCAGGTTTGAGGTAGTCAAGTTCAAGCCGAACTCCTCGTGCTTCATAAGAGTTTATGAACTCTTTGTCCTCTTCTGCCATAGCATAGGTAGGGCTTTTCATGATTTTTTTGATAAGTTTGAGTGACTGAGGATCTTCTTCTTGCAGTTTTGGATGTTCCCAGGGTAAAACAGTTTTATTTTTTTTCATTTATAATTCCTTAGAGTATGTGCTCAATAGAGAGTCCCCACACGATAGTAATAATTCCTAACAGAGAAATCCACAGTGCGGATTTGTATGTATTTTTTATTTTACCAAACCAAAGCGCATACACAGCTTTGAGTAAGTTGTTACTTCCCGCAGCTATCATTATGGCTGCTGTTGTCTGGGTACTTGCAATGGAAAATTTACCTGTGAGTATAGAGAGGATGAAAGGGTCAATATCGGTAAAGCCTACTAAAAATGAGAGTATTTCCAGTCCTGATGTTCCATAATGTTTTGTAACAAAATGAGTTAATACAATCATGGCAACAAATAAAAAAGCAAACAAAAAAGCAGTTTTGAGTTCCAGAGGATTTTTATCAACAATTTCAACATGTTCTTGTGGTTTTTGTTCTCTTTTTAAATAAAACAGGGAGACCAAAAACCCAACAAAAGATAAAACTGTAAAAGGCAAGAGAAGATTTTCCCCTATTTCTACATTAAAAATCAAAGCAATGACAAGCAGACGCAGGTACATGACAGCAGTTGCTGAAATAATGGCTGCATCTATGACTGCGTATCCTTCAAGTTTTTTTGCTTTTCTTGCCAGGACAACAGTGGTTGCAGTTGATGAGTAGGAACCACCAAAAATTCCTGCAAGATAGTAGCCTTTTGAAGGAAAAAAATATTTTTGTAAAATATAACCACCATAACTGATACCGGAAATGACGACTACGGCAAGCCAAATTTTAAAAGGTGAGAGCGGAATATATGGAATAATGTTTGTATCTGGCAAAAGAGGCAGAATGACTGCTGAGAGCAGTATCATCTTGCTTAATGTTTCAAATTCACTGATATTTATCTCCTGCGTGAATTTGTCAACACCTTTGTTGACATTCAAAATAAAAACAATACTCACATACAGGAGTGCCGTCATCCATAATGGTTGTATCTGAATAAGTGCACCAAAAGAATACACCAAAAGCATAACAGTATAGAGTAAAATACTGCGCTGGTTTTCCTGCAGGTTTTTGTGATACAGCAAAGCATATAAGAGAGTTATAGACAAAAATCCTATTGCATACAATATATGTACATTAGAATCAATTTTAAAGAGAATAAAGCCTAAAATACCTACAAAACTATAGGTACGAACATCGCCAAAAAATAAGTTTTCTTTTTGTGCGGTCATATATTGGTTTCGGTATGATTTTACTTCGAGTCCAACCAAAAAACTAAAAGCAGTGATGAGTAGAAAATGTACGAAATCAATATTGAAACTCATCTGTATATCAATCCTTTTTTATAACAGGCATCATCAAAAAGGCAGACAACTTCATGACTAAACTGCAAATACTCTTTATTTTTTCTCTTGTAATCTACCTGAGACAAAAAATGCTTGAGTGTATTGATACGAGCTGTTCTTTTGTCATCACTGTGGACAATATACCATGGTGCAAAGACAAAAGAGGTTTTATTAAACATCTCATCTCTGGCTTGTGAATACTCTTCCCAGTGCTTTTGTGCCTGTTCGTCTATCGGGCTGAGCTTCCACTGTTTGAGAGGGTCTTTTTTTCTCTCTTTGAGTCGTTTTTCCTGTTCTTCTTTTGAAATATCAAGATAATACTTGATAAAAATTATTTCGGCATTGACCAAAAGATGTTCAAAGTTGCCTACCTCTTTCATAAAACTGTCATACTCTTTTTGTGTGCAGAAGTTCATTACTTTTTCAACACCGGCTCTGTTGTACCAGCTGCGGTTGAAAAAGACCATCTCTCCTCCTATGGGAAGTTCTGGAACATATCTTTGAAAATACCATGATTTTTTATCAATATCGCTTGGTTTGCCAAGTGCAACAACTCTGGCATCACGAGGACTTAAATGCTCGGTAAAACGTTTTATCATACCGTCCTTTCCTGCAGCGTCACGACCTTCAAAAATTATACACACTTTTAGGTTTTTTTTAATGACCTCTTTTTGAAATTTTACCAACTCAACCTGAAGCTTGTAAAGTTCTTCATTATATTCTTTTTTTTTCATTACAGGGCCTCCTCTCCATAGCGTTTTTCATAATATCGTACAACTATGCGTTTGACCATGTCATTAAATACAAACCATACACTTACATATCCCCATAAAAAGAGTGCCCATTGCCAGTTAATACGAGTCATAAGTCCAAAACTATAAAGACCTATGGCCGTACCGATAAGTGCTGTCAAGAAAGATGCAAGGAAAAGTGGCCATGACGGATACGGTTTTTTAAAGAACCAGTCAGCTATACGGGTGTTAAAAATTGTATAATGCCCGGCGAGAATAAGTTTGACAAAGAAAAGTGTCTGTACAAATCCTAAAAATGCTTTATCATCATGCATATCGATCCATGAGGGAACTTCCGGCAGGAACATTGCCGTATCCGGATGGAATTTTAAATAGACCATGGTAATATAAAAGATGGTAAAAGAGCTGAGAACTCCGGCAACTCCAAGCCAACTCGAGAGAATAAAGACGATTTTCATATCCCAGCGTACCGGTTTCTCCTCTACTTTTGTGTTGTCATAAGCAATTGCCATAATGGGAATATCATTGAGCAGTGCCAGTAAAATAATCATAATCGCAGTAATTGGGTAAAAATCAAATACCACAATAGCCAGTGTCATAAATGCCAAAATACGAATGGTTTCCGCTATACGGTAGACAACATAGCTTTTCATTCTCTCAAAGACTATACGTGCCTGCTCAATTGCATCTACGATTACATGTAAACCAGGAGCCATAAGTACAATGTCAGCAGCAGCGCGCGCGGCATCAGTTGCACCGCTTACCGCTATACCACAGTCAGCTTTTTTAAGGGCAGGAGCATCATTGACCCCGTCACCGGTCATACCGACAATATGGTCTGCT
This sequence comes from Sulfurimonas sp., assembly GCA_026988735.1. Classification (GTDB taxonomy): domain Bacteria; phylum Campylobacterota; class Campylobacteria; order Campylobacterales; family Sulfurimonadaceae; genus Sulfurimonas. The sequence continues at coordinate 8,635 of JALSKR010000073.1, read as the reverse complement.
TTTTGGAGTTTGTCTACTATAAAGTATTTATCTTCAGGAAAAACCTGTGCAAAACCATTGGCATTTTCAATAATTTTGACAATTTCACTCTCATGCTGACGAATAGTTCCTTCAGGAAGTGGTTGCGCATTAAGCTCTTTTTGCACTTCCTCGATTATCTGGTTTACCTCTTTTTTGATTGTCTCTTTGTCGGCATCTTTTTGCAAAGTTTTCAATATTGAACGTACGATAATTTCTGAAAGATAAATATACTCTTTTGTACTTTGTCCTTTGAGCTCTTTTATATTTTCTATGTCTTGACCAATATTTAAAATACCGGCAATATATTTTGCAACGGCAATGTTGTCTCCTGTGACCATTTTCACTGCCACACCTTTTGCATTTGCTTCGGCTATAGCTTCTTTTGAGTCTTCTCGCGGAGGATCAAACAGCGGAATAAGCCCGACAAAATGGTAGAGATCCTCTTCGCATTTTTTGTATGCCACACCAAGTGTTCGAAAACCTTTTTGTGCAAAATCATCTACCTCTTTATAGGCTGTTTTTTTATCAAACTCTGTTTCATCACACAACTCTATAATAACCTGAGGAGCACCTTTGGTATAGATAAAGCCATCTTCAAATACTCCTTCTGTTTTTTTATGCACAGGGTCAAAAGGAATAAATTTTTTCATCTTTGATTTTTGAAGTTCTTTGGTGAGATTATGCTCTTCAATATAATCAAAAATCGGCTTTTCTATCGGATCTTCATTCTCTTTTTTACTGGCATATGCTGCATAAAGCAGTAACTGCTCCTGTGTGAAGTTTCCGACAAGATAAGGTTTGGCAAGACTCATAATGTTTTGTGTGAGAGTTCCGGTTTTATCGGAACAGAGTATATCCATACCTGCAGCTTCTTCAATGGCCGAGAGTTTTGTAACAATGGCCTCCTTGGTTGCCAGAACTCTGGCACCCAGTGCCATAGTGACTGTAAGTACCGCAGGCATCGCAACAGGAATGGCTGAAATGGTTAAAATAAGTGCAAATATAAGCAGATCTAAAAGCGGTTCCCCTCTGGAAACTCCATGCCAGATGATAATTCCTATAAGGACAACGGTTACTGCAATGAGAAAATCTCCCACTTTTATAACCATTTTTTGAAAATGTCCTTGTTCCTCTTTTTCGGCTTTTGCAACAAGACCGACTGTCTTGCCAAAGTAGGTGTTTACCCCGGTAGCTGTAACACGTGCTGTCATTTCACCCTGCTTGATAATAGCATTTGCATAGAGGTCTTCCTGGGCTTGTTTATTGACAGGCAGGGATTCTCCCGTCAGTGCAGACTGATCTACCTGTAAAAATTCACCACCACCCAGTAAAATACAGTCAGCCGGTACGACATCTCCTATTTTTACTTTGATAATATCATCAGGTACAAGCTCTTTTGCATCAATACTCTGCCATTTTCCTTCACGTAAAACAAGAGCTTTTCTCGCCAGCTTTTTCTTTAATACTGCAATGGCACTGAGTGCTTTTGACTCTTGATAAAAATCAACAAAAGCATTGACAAGCAGCATAAACATTATTACTGCAAAATCTTCCCACCTCCGAGCAATAGCAGAAAGAACAGCTGCCGTTTCAATCATCCATGGAATAGGTCCCCAAAAACGTCGAAAAAGCCTGTGTAGCCAGCTTTCTTCTTTTTCATTAAGTTCATTGTAGCCGTATTTTTTGAGGCGTTTGTGTACTTCTTCTTGTGTCAATCCGGTTAATTTCTCATCATATGTTTTCATTGGAATAACCTTAATATGTTTGCTCTAAAAACATTTTAGCACAATATGCTATAATAAAAGAAAAATAAAGGCTTATTTTATGAAGAGCTCAATACTAGAGAGTATAAAATCGCTTCCTCCTCTTTCAAAAACAATTATAGATATTAACCGTGTTTATGCGGATGAAGAGGCCGGAGTCGGTGATTTGACAAAAGTAGTTGAACGTGATCCTATGATAGTTGCCAATTTGCTCAAAAGTGCAAATTCTGCTTTGTACGGTTTTGGTCGCGAAATTACAAGTGTTGCACAGGCTGTTTCACTCTTTGGCATGAGTATGACACGCTCTATTGCGCTTGGTAACTCTGTTCGTAAACTTTTAAATGTAGATATGCAGCCTTATGGCATAACAAGTGAGAAGTTTGCAGAAATTTCCAGTATGCAGGCAACACTTATGCGTAAATGGTATGCAAAAATAGATAAACAAAAGGCCGATACATTGTATTTGGCTGCATTTTTGCAAGAAACCGGAAAAATTTTGATAGCAAGTAATGTAATTCAAGAAGATGAAGCTGTGAGTTTTCAATCAGAAGCAGAGCATTCAAACAATTTGGCAGAGTTGGAAAAAGCATATGTAGAGGTGACAAGCTCTCAGGTAACAGCAAAAATTTTTGAGCAATGGGGCTTTGACAGCGAATTTGTTGAAATGATTCGCTATGCAGACAATCCTTCGAGTGCACCGCAAGAATTACAGGAGTATGCTACTGCTTTAAATATAGTCAAGACTGTTATTCCAGTCAATAACCCTTTGTCAGAGCAGGCAATCAATTTTGGACTCAAACGTGCCAAAGATGCAGGGTATGACCAAAGTGTATTGCAAGAGGCAATCAATGATATGCTTGATGCTGCAGAGGTTTCTTCATGAGTAAGACAGTTACTATCATAGATACATTCGGATTTTTCTTTAGAAGCTTTTATGCACTTCCTCAGCATCTGCGTACAAAAGAGGGTTTTCCGACAGGACTTTTGACAGGATTTACAAACTTTATAGCAACCTTGCAAAAAGAGCATGACAGTGATTATATTATTTTTGCCATAGATTCCAAGGGTGATACTTTCAGAAATGAAATAGATGTAAATTATAAAGCAAACCGTTCTGCGCCGCCACCGGAACTGACACAGCAGCTGCCTGTTGCCATTGAGTGGATAAACAAGATGGGATATAAAACACTTGGAAAAACCGGCTTTGAAGCGGATGATATAATTGCAACTCTCGTAAAGTGTGCAAAAGAAAAAGGCTACAAAGTACGTATAGTTTCCCATGACAAGGATTTGTGCCAGCTGATAGATGATGACAATGTTGTTTTGGTCGATGCGATTAAAAGAAAGTATATCAATGAAAAAGACTGTTATGACAAATACGGTGTGACTCCAAAACAGTTTATAGATTATCAGTCTATACTTGGAGACAGTGCAGACAATGTTCCCGGTGTTAAAGGCATAGGCAAAGTCGGTGCCGAAAAACTTCTCAAAGAGTACGGTTCACTTGACAATATTTATGCCCATATAGATGAAATCAAGGGCGCTACACAAAAAAAGCTTCTTGAGTCCAAAGAGCAGGCTTATATGTCAAAAGAGCTTGTAACGCTGCATCCTGATGTGTTTGATTGTAAAGATTTTGATTTTGAAGAGTACAAAATGGATATTGAAAATCCGTTTTTAAATATTTATGATGAACTTGTCAAGTATGAACAAAATGCAATACTCAGAACATTACATGCAAAGAATATGGTAAGTCAAGAGCGTCAGGAGAGTGCCAAAAAACTCCAGGAGTCATGTGAAGAAAAAGCTTCAAAACTGGATTTTAAAGCAACACTGTTAACCGATGAAAAAGAGCTGAATGCAGTCCTTGATAGACTTAAAGAAGATACTGTTGTTGCATTTGATACTGAGACAACAGGGCTTGATTATATTAAACACAAGCTTGTAGGGTTTAGCTTCTCTTTTAATGATGAAGAGGCATATTATGTTCCTTTTGGGCATTTTTATCTGGGTGTTGCTAAGCAGGTAAGCAAAGAGGTTGCAAAAAGTGCAATGCGTCGTATTTTCAAATCTCGTGTTGTCGGTCATAACATAAAGTTTGATTTGCACTTTGTAACACGTTTTTTAGAAGAAAAAGAGTTGCGAGTTTATTGTGACAGTATGATCTTGGCATGGCTGATTAATCCTGAATCGGCTTTAAGCCTTGACAAGCTTTCAGAAAAGCTTTTAGGGCATGAAATGGTACATTTTAAAGATACGGTAAAAAAAGGTGAAAACTTTTCTACGGTTGAGCTTGATGATGCCTGTGTATATGCCGCAGAAGATGCCTTTATAACACGAAAACTCTATAAGCTCTTTTTGCAAAAGCTTGAACTGCAGGATGCGACACACCTCATAGAAGAGGCAAGAACAGTTGAGATTCCTTTTATTTATACGCTTTTGAAAATGGAAGAAGAGGGAATAGAAGTCGATACAGCCTTTTTGGATAAGTTTTTGGTTGAGGTGAAAGAGACGCTCGAGCATTTGACAAAAAGTATCTATGAGCTTGCCGGAAGTGAGTTTAACATCAATTCTACACAGCAACTCGGTAAAATACTCTTTGAAAAACTTGGACTTCCTGTCGGGAAAAAGACAAAAACGGGATATTCGACAGATGAAAAGGTACTGAGTTCACTCAAAGACAAACATGCTATTATTCCTAAACTTTTGGAGTACCGTGAGGTTCACAAGCTTTACTCAACCTATATTGATCCGCTTTTAAAACTGGCAGATGAAGATGAACACCATCGAATTCACACCTCTTTTGTGCAAACGGGAACAGCAACGGGAAGGCTTAGTTCAAAAAATCCTAACCTGCAAAATATTCCAACGCGTTCACCGCTGGGTGCAAAAATTCGTAGAGCATTTGTTGCAGGTGAGGGCAAAAAACTTATAGGGATTGATTATTCTCAGATGGAATTGCGTCTCTTGGCACACTTTTCACAGGACCCGGTTTTGGTGGATGCTTTTATGCATGACAAAGATATTCACCTCCAGACTGCTGTTGTTCTTTTTGGAGAAGAAGAAGCACCCGCAAAAAGGAATATAGCAAAAACGGTAAATTTTGGACTGCTTTACGGAATGGGACAGAAAAAACTCGCTGATACTTTGGGCATTACAACCAAAGAGGCAAAAGCAATTATAGAAAAGTATTTTGCATCTTTTCCGACAGTAAAAAATTATTTTCGCTCCATAGTCGAACTCTCAAAACAGCAAGGATATGTAGAAACACTGCTCAAACGAAGACGCTATTTTGATTATGAAAATGCAACACCGATGTACAGAGCCGCATATGAAAGAGAAGCGGTCAATACTGTTTTTCAGGGAAGTGTGAGTGACATCATAAAACTCAGTATGAATAAAATCCATACTATTATAAATGATGAAAAGCTGCCTGCAAAAATGCTGTTACAAATCCATGATGAACTTATTTTTGAAGTTGATGAAAAAGAAGCCGATGTACTTGGAGAGCGATTTAGAGAGACAATGGATCATATTGTAGAACTCAAAATTCCATTGCGGGCGAGTCTCAATATTGGTGATAATTGGGGAGAATTAAAGTAATGCAGTTTAAATATATAGGTAAAAGTGGTTTAAGAGTAAGCCCGATATGTTTGGGAACTATGACTTTTGGAACGCAGACCCCTGATGAGAAGGTTGCATTTGAAATTATGGACAAAGCCTATGATGCGGGTGTGAACTTTTTTGATACAGCCGAGTTGTATCCTGTACCTCCCTCTTCCAAACTCGCAGGACTCACTGAAGAGATAGTAGGAAGGTGGCTCAAAACAAAACCGCGTGAGAGTGTTATACTTGCAACAAAGGTTGCAGGCGCGGCAAGCGGGTGGTTTGTTCCGCCTATTCGTCATGGTCTGACAGCAATAGACAGTTTTCATATTGAAAGAGCGATAGAGGGAAGCTTGAAACGTTTGGGAACTGACTATATAGACTTATACCAAATGCACTGGCCCGATACCGTTGTGCCTATTGAGGAGAGCCTCAAAGCCTTTGACAGACTTGTGCAAAGTGGAAAGGTTCGCTATATCGGAACTTCTAATGATACCGCCTATGGAACTTCTAAAGCATTGATGACAAGTGAGTATAAAGGATATGCGAGATTTGAGTCTATTCAAAATAATTTTTCACTTTTAAACAGAAAATTTTTGGATGAACTCTCCACCCTGTGTGAGAAGGAGCAGATTTCTCTTTTACCGTATTCTCCTCTTGGCGGAGGTGTTTTGAGTGGCAAATATAATCAGGCTTCAAATGCTGAAGGAAGATTTGCAACCTATGTGCAATCAAAAAATGCAAGACAAAGAGCTATGGCACAAAGGTTCTTAAATGACAAAACACTTGCTTCTACACAAAAGTATCTCAAAATAGCAGATGATGCAGGACTAGACCCCGTAACTATGGCAATTGCCTGGTCAAAGCAGTTCTCTTTTGTCGCATCAACTATTATAGGTGCTACAAAACCCCAGCAGTTGGATGCAAGTTTGGCAGCAATGGATTTAGAACTTTCACAAGATGTTTTGGATGCCTGTGACAAGGTGCATGAAGAAATTTTATACCCTATGGGCTAGGTGTGTATAGTCTCTATTTTTCTTTTGTAATCGAATAGATAAAGCTAAAAACCTCTGCAATGGCTTTGTACATTTGCGGCGGTACTTCTTTGTCAAGCTCAACTTTTGACAAAAGTTCTACCAAGTCTTCATCTTTTTTCAAAGGTACGCCGTTTTCTTTGGCAAGTTGAATGATTTTTTGTGCTGTTTTTCCTTCGCCTTTGGCTCTAACAACAGGGGCTTGATTCTTTTCTTTGTCATATTTTAGGGCTACTGCTTTTTTTTTCATGCTTTGACCTCAAATCCCATTTGCAACTCATCATTTGTTTGTGTTTCATATTCATTTTGTTTTAGGTCTATAAAGCGAATCTCTTTTGGCACTATGTTTACATGTAAGAGTTGTTTTTTTAGGGTTTGCAGATTGTTTTGCAGAAGAGATTTCAATGCTTCATTTTTTGTATGGATGTTTATGCTGAGTTGGTTATTTTCAAAGAGTGCCAGCCGTAAGTTTAGCTCTCCGTAGCTTTTAAGATTTAAATGAATATCACAAAAAAATCTGTCATCTTTTGCATTTTTAAGGGCTATGTTGCCTTCTTGCAAATCGTTCCATTCATAGGGAATATATAAAGAAGATGCATTTGAGAGATGTGATACGAGTTGGTTGTAATCAATTTGGAGTAAAAGCTTGTCTATGGTTTTGAGTATCTCTTGCCTGTTTGCTTGTGTAGCATTGCTTAATTCATCATGTGCTTTGAGTAAAAGAGCTTTTATGTCAGAGTTGAAAAGTTCTTTTGGATTTTGGCTGTTTTTGATGTTCGCTTCCAAAAATACGCCGGAATTTTGCATTTTTGTTTTGAGCTCTTTTGGATTTATATCTTTTATGTTTGTCAAGAATTTTTCAAGTTCTTTTTCCAAGGGGAGAGGATTTTTCTCCTGTTTGAGTGTTGCAATGAGCTCTTTGAGTGTAGTATTTGCACTTGAAAGGCTTTTGAGGGTAGGATTGTTTTTAAGCAGTTGTAACAGGAGTTTGTTTTGTGCTGTGTCTGCTGTTTGGGATTGTTTGAGCAGTGCGTCCAAGATTGAGCCCAGATCTTTGGACTGGGTAAGTGTCTGTAATTCCTGCGGTGATGCACTTTTTAAAACTTCCTCCAAAGCTTTGTTTGTATTTGGCAGGATTACATGTAACTGCTTGGATGAGGCATTGTTTAGTTTTATCATGCTACAAGTTTATCATACTTGAGTATAATACGCAAAAAACAAAGAGAAAAAATGGATAAAAAAATAGAAGCTATTTTAGATATCTGGCATAAACATTTTGCAAATGAGGCAAATCAATACTCCGAATATGAACCCTCGGATATTGAATATTTCGTCGGGTGTATGCTTTATAACCATTTCGCATTTTCCAAAGCACATCACAACCTTAAAACTATGGATTTGAGTTATGACTTTTTATCTGCCTGCGGTGATGAATATGAGATGATAAAAAAGATGATAGCCGAGATAAAGTTTGAAAATGAAACAGAGGCCTTGGCATTTTTGCAAAACTATATACAAGAAGCAAAAGCAAAATATACAAAACCCGAGCTTTATTTGCTTGACAGACTCGATTATCATGTCAATGCGATGGCAGAACGGTATGAAAAAAATGTGGATGTACAAAAAATAGATTTTGAAAATCCTTTGTTGAAAAAATAATGAAAAAGTACCTCATAACATCCACACCTTCGTATTTTCAACTCAGAAAACATATGCCCGATTTTGCTCTGTACCGTGACAAAGAAAATAAAAACTATGCAACAGAGGCACAAAATTTTGTACAGATGTGTAAACCTCTTAAAACACTCAATGTATTTTTACATCAGGATTATAATCTGGCAAAAGAACTTGGAGCAGATGGTGTACATTTGACATCCAAACAGTTTGATGAGATACCAAAAGCAAAAGAGCTGGGGCTTGAAGTAATCATTAGTACACATACGCATGATGAAGTACACATTGCAGAAGCTATGGGCGCTGATTATGTGACATACAGTCCGATTTTCGCAACACCTGACAAGGGTGCACCAAAGGGTGTAGAATCTTTGCAGGAGATTGTAAGTATGACAGATATTAAAATTTTTGCACTTGGAGGCATTGTGTCTCAGTCAGAAGTTGAAAAAATAGAACAAACATCTGTTTACGGTTTTGCTTCTATACGCTATTTTTCAGCCTGATATTTTGCACTAAAACCAATAAGGTGCTATAATC
>JALSKR010000072.1 GCA_026988735.1 Sulfurimonas sp. | reverse complement strand
ATAGTTGCTCATAAATATCGTAACCGTAGAAAACGATTTGGTTTGAGGTTTAATCTCATTTGCGCTTTAATCAATTTTGATAGAGGTTTTCAGGTGGATTAATGGGTTATGCAAGAAGTCTAATATAATTTTGCTATAATACAAATATGAAATTAAACAAAGGAGATTTGTCATGGCAGTTAAACATATAAATGAAAATGCAAAAGAAGAGAGTGGTATTTTACTCTCAGGCAATGATGCAACAAAAGTTTTTTCAATGTTTTGTGAAGATAAATCTTCTAAATATATTCAAGAAAAAACTAAAAAACTAAAATTACTTCTTGATAATGCACTCAAAAAACCTTTTCCATCTGCTTCTTAAAAGTTTTCAATGCCTTCCATAATTAGCCTATCAGATATCACAAGAAGTAAATTTGATAGACTAAAAAAGAGTTTTATTTGTTCAAATACAGAACTTGAAAAACATATTAAACAGTATGCTTTTAACCATCAAAAAGAGGGACTTTTTCAAACCTACTTTTATGTAGATGATAACGATAATTTTTTAGGTTATATCTCAGTTGCTGTTGCTACCATAGAGAGAACAAAGATAGAGGATGAACTTGATATATCTTCATCTATAAAATACTCTATCCCTGCTATTAAAATCACAAGACTTTGTGTGTTTGATGAGTTTTGTAGTAAAGGTGTAGGAACTCTGCTTATGACATTTGCAAATATTTTAGCGATAGTACAACAAAAGAAGATAGGTTGTCGAGCTTTAATAGTTGATAGTAAAAGCGAAGCAATAGAATTTTACAAACGATTTAATTTCGCTGAGATTAATAAAGAAGAAAATAGTGAAACAATGTTTATGGTGTGTGACATTACTAAACCTAGTGAAGTTGAAAATCTTATTGATGGAATGATTGAATTTTGTGAAGTATTTAAACAAGATGATTTAGTGCATATTTTGAAAAAATAGATTTTCGGTGCCAATTCGATGCCATTATATACTTATAAAACTGATTTTTATAATGCCCCTAAAATACGATATTTCAAGAGATTCTCCTTAGCTACTGTACCCATATTGTGCCCAAGTGTAACTACCAAATATCCCATAAAAATTAAGCTCTTTTAACTTAGGGTATAATTTGTTAGCTTATATAAAGGAGGGTAGTGTTATCAAAACTTTATACATTATAAGACATGCAAAATCCAGTTGGAAAGACTTGGCATTAGATGATTTCGAAAGACCTTTAAACAAAAGAGGCAAAAGAGATGCACCTGTTATGGGTGAGAGACTTGCAAAAAATCAAGTCATGCCTGATATTATTTTGTCCAGTCCTGCAAAAAGAGCAAAGATGAGTGCAAAAATCATTGCAAACAAAGTTCATTATGATAAAAAAATTATTTTCAAACAAGAAATTTACGAGGCTGATCAACAAACATTGCAAAAAATTGTCAACAATATTGATGACAGATATGATACTGCATTTCTGGTCGGGCATAATCCCGGTTTGAATGAATTAGCTGAGTATTATGTGAACTATGAAGAGAATTTGCCTACATGCGGTATTATTGGTATTGCGTTTACATGTAACCATTGGAAAGAGAGTAATGCTGAGAATGCAAGACTGTTGTCTGTTGATTATCCAAAAAAATAAAAAAACTTTTATAAACAACAATTACTTTTTGAAAAGTAAGCTTCTTTTGCATATAATCACTATACTTAGATATGGGCACCTCTAAAAACTCTGATATATCTTAAAGCCAAAAAGAGAGGTAAGATTGTGCAAAACTTTTCTTGAAGCATAGCTGTAGCCACGGTGATAGAAAATTTTGTGCAAGATTGCTTCTCTTTTTGGCTCCCGTAGGGCATTATAGCAAAAGCACTACTGCTTCGTTAAAACCACTTAAAGCTACAAGTAGCTCCTGCGTAGTTTTGCCTTGTATTAGTACCTTTGCTATAATGTTGAGATATATCAGGGTTTTTAGAGGTGCCCATAATTAATAGTAAAAAGGAAATATTTTATGTATACAGTACAAATGGAAAAAGAGTGTGAGTGTTTTAAAAAAAGCGAATATGAAAACAATGTTACATTTCAAACACAGCAAGAAGCATATAAGTATGCAAATATAGTAGCTGATCTGATGAATGAAGAGTTTTGTGGGAAACACACATTTGATGCACAGTTAGCTGAAGGTGATATGTTTATAATCAGAGTGGCTTTAAATGCTACAGCTGTTTCTGGTTGCAGTACAGGTGTTAGTTGTGATGTCGGCTGTGAGTCTACTGATGACTGGTCTCTTGAATCAACACTAAAACCTAATGATGGCAGCTGTGGCAGTGGATGTGGCTGCGCTTAAGTAAAAAAAGAGAGATTACAATGAAAAAAGCATTTACATTACTGGAATTGGTATTTGTCATAGTTGTGATCGGGATATTGGCTGCCGTTATTCTCCCAAGAGTAAAAACAGATCCGGTTGCTGAAGCAGCTGTCAATTTACTCTCACAAATTAGATATACACAGCACTTGGCAATCATAGATGACAAGTTTGCCAAAAATAATACTTGGTACAAAGACCGATGGCAAATTGTTTTGAATGGAAACAGGTTTTCCATAGTAAGTGATAATAACACAAGATTTGCAAAAGATCCGCAAACGAACAGTGATATAAATAGTGTAGTTTTAAAAGGGGTAACTTCAGTTACAACCTCTGGCGGCTGTGCCAATCAGTCTATAATCAGTTTCGATCATTTAGGCAGACCTCTTGTCGGAAGCCTTGGCGCAACAACGGCTGCATATACTGCAGTGGGCAATAATGGTGCCCTTTTGACAGTTGATTGTAACCTTACACTTGCAAACGGCCGTGATGAAAATGTTACTATAACTATCAGACCGGAAACAGGATATGCAAGTATTGAACCGTGAAGCGTATTTACGCTCCACCACCAATTTCAGCATGCAGGTCGAGATAATGTTTGTCGTTACGAGGCATAGTCTCACTCCTGTCACGGGCTTCTTCAAGTGCCTTTATAACTTCATCGAGTCTTTCATAAGGCAAATGAACTTTCCAGTCATGGTCATCATCTCCTTCTAAAGAAATTCCTATACTTACGACGGGACTGCTGAAGTCACCATACGGTTGTTCAATATGAGCAACACTTATCTCTCCATACCTTGAATTCGGCAACTGTATTGTAGCTATTGATAAT
>JALSKR010000071.1 GCA_026988735.1 Sulfurimonas sp. | reverse complement strand
TTTCTAACTGAGAAAGTCTGCCAAATAATTTTGCATGCTTAAAATCATCTGCCTCATACGAAATGCCCAGACTTTTTAATGCCGCAATACTCAACATTAAATTTTCTTTTAAATAGTGCGCCAACTTGTGATATGCGGCAATTTTTTCAATCTTCGCTTTGTCCTGTGCATCTAAAAATTCACTATAATCTGCAACAGTGATATTTTTTTCCTGTGCAATTTTTTTGGCAATCTGCATCACCTCTTCATGCGGCTGTTTGGACAAAATCACTTTTTTCTGCATGGCATTGAGTTTTGTTGTTGCTATAGACAGAATATCCGAACCCAAAAAAGCTTCATGGTCAAAACCAACCGGTGTCACAAGCGTAAGTATATTTTCAAATACCGCCGTTGCATCATACTCTCCGCCAAGCCCGGCTTCAAGAACAATATAATCACACTCCTGATACAAAAAAACTGCCAAAAGTGTTGTATATTCAAAATAGCTTAATGAATCTGCATCCTGGGGATTCAACAATGATAAAAGCTTTTGATGTGCCTCGTTTAAGAGTGCATCACTGACATTTTCTCCGTTGAGCCAAATGCGTTCATTAAAAGCCACTATATGCGGAGAGGTATAATGCCCTGTAGAAAATCCCAAAGAGTGTAAAGCAGATGCCAAAAAACGACCGGTTGTGCCTTTTCCGTTTGTACCTACAAGATGAATAATTTTTAGAATTTTTAATGCATGCTTTATCTTGGCATAGATTCTGGGCATGCGTGTATAGTCAATTTCATCATAATAGAGTGGTTTAGCGTTGAGAAATTCCTGTAACACTGTTATTTTTTATACTCCACTCTGTTTCTTCCCTCTTTTTTTGCTTTATACAGATACTCATCGGCAGAGTTTATTGTCGCTTCTAGTGAAATATGGTCACTTCGCTGGGCAACACCGGCACTTACTGTTACATTGATGCGTTTTCCTTTATAGACAAATCGTGTTTTTTCTACATGTTTTCTTATCTTTTGGGCAAAAACCGCACCACCTTCCAAATCAGTTTCACTCAAAAGTGCCAAAAACTCTTCGCCTCCAAAACGTCCGACTATATCTACTGTTCTGCTCTCTTTTTTGAGTATTTTGGCGAATGCCGCCAAAACCGCATCACCAGCTTCATGACCATAGGTGTCATTTACTTTTTTAAAAAAGTCTATATCAAACATCACAATGACAAAATTATGTCCATAACGTTTATACTCTGCCTCTTTCATTGTTAAAAACTCATCAAGTGCCCGTTTGTTATACAGTTTTGTTAAAAAATCCTCTTTTGATTCCTGTTTGGCTTCTTCAAGCTCTTTTTCAAGTGTACGGACTTTTTTGCTCAAAGCTTTGACTTCCTCACTGTGTCCCTGCAAATCTTTACTCAGAAGGTGCGTATTTTTTTCTAAGGCAACAGCAATTGTAAAGAGTTTTTTATGTGCAAGTGCAAAATTTACAGTTGATTCTTCCGTATAGGATTCTAATTCAAGTTTTATTTTTTGTATTTCGGCATTTGAGTTGTCAGAACTCTCAATCATATCAATGAGACGCAGTGAAAGTTTATCCAAAACTCCGTCTATAGATTCTACCATCTCTTTGACAGTCGCTTTATCAAGTGCTATACGCAAAGATATGGCTGATCTTATCTCATTTTCAACACTTGCACTTTCAAGCAGAGCAGGATTATTTTGAATTTTTTCGCCTAAAGAGGCAATAGTGTCATTTACACTTGAAGCAATGGAAGGCACAAAAGAAGCTACGAAAAGTTTTGAAATTTTTTGTAAATTGACACTTTTCATATCATCTGTACTCGAACAGGCAAGGTTCAGATTTTCAACACTCTTTTGCAAGTCTGTCGTATCTATATCCCCATACTCTTTTAACTTTTGCAAAAATGTATCATCATAAGTTGTTAAAAAATTTACCCATCGTTGCCGAAACTGATCCAACTGTTCAGGTTGCGCACCCTGTTCCAAGAGTTCTATTGTTTTTAGGGCAAGCTCACTCGCTTCTTTATTGTGCAGTACAGTAATAACCTGCAAAATTCTTTTTGTGAGCAATGTTTGGGATTCAAGAAGGTTTGAACACTGTGTAGGATTGGTTCTGTTGAGTTTTGAGATAAGTAAACGCACAAATTCATGCATCGTTTTTATATTATATTTTTTTAACTCTTTTTGCAAATCTTTGTTCAGCATTTGATTGAACTTGTCAAGATGCTGGCAATCTTCAACCTGCATGTTTGCTTTTTTTGCCTCTTTGCAAAAAGCTTCCGCATAAAAATCAGGAGTCAGTAATTTTCCTTCAAGTTTTAACCTTTTGACAGCTTTGCTTATAATTGTTTGTATAGTCATGTGTTCTTCTCCTGATTTATAATTTCGATCCTTCTGCGGATACCTGTGCTACAAAAGATGCTATAGCTTTGATAGCACTGAATTTTATCGCATCAAATCGTTCCTGATCTGTTATAACAGCATTTGGCACAACCGAAAAATCATAGGTACCTCTTGCCGTATACGTTTTTTTAATATTTTTTGATTCTCTTGTAATCTTTAAAACAATTTTTGCCCGATACGCAATAATATATCCTTGCGCATTATACTGAATTGGCGAATAACTCGGTGGTGTCAGAGAAAAATTCAGCGTTGAATCGGCATGAGATCTGTCTGTTAAAGATGCATGAAAAATCTCTACTATGGCACTGTCAACAGCATCCTTGATTAAAACCGTATTTTGCGGATCCATTGCTGAAATAGTAACCTGTGTATTTATTTTTGAACCGATGACATTTCTGGCATACTTTGAACTTGGCTTATATCCACACCCACTTACAAGAAGCAGAGATACTATGAAAGTAAATAACTTCAAAAAGTGCGAATATTTTTTCATTTTTTAGCCTTTGGCTACAATATTGACAAGTTTTTTCGGCACAAAAATCTCTTTGACGATCTCTTTTCCCTCAAGCCACTTGGCAACGCTTTCTTTTGCTGCAGCGATGATTGTCTCTTTGTCCGCATCTGCAGCCACTTCAATTTCCCCTCTTTTTTTGCCATTGACTGAAACGCCCAAAGAGATACTCTCTTCAACAAATACCTCTTCTAAAATCTCTTGCGAAGCAAGATTCTTCAAGTTAAAATATTTTTCACTGATTTCATGACAGGTATGAGGAATAACCGGCTCCATTATAGAACTCAGTATCCAGTACCCTTCCGTCCATACATCTG
>JALSKR010000070.1 GCA_026988735.1 Sulfurimonas sp. | reverse complement strand
CCATACCCTTCAATATCTTCAATAATATTGACGGTACTTTTTTTTGGTGCACCGCTGATACTCCCTGCCGGGAGGAGTGTTTGTAAGATTGTACCCAGTTCTTCCTGCCAGTTTACATGTAAAGAACCGCTTATATGAGAGCTTATCTGTAAAAGTTTCTTCTCTCCGGCTTCTATTGTCTGTATATAACGAAATTTCTCTACTGTAACGTCAGAAGCGACCATGGAAAGATCATTTCTGAGCAAATCTACTATCATAATATGCTCAGCCATCTCTTTTTCATCGGCTAATATTTTTTCCTTGGCATTGACTTTGGCAGCGTCAATAGTGCCTTTCATAGGAAAGGTATGAATCGTATTGTCAGCGATCTGTATAAATTTTTCAGGAGAGAAGCAGAGAAACTCATCTTTATAACGCAGTTTATAATGCGCATTTGCCATCTTGAACATCTCTTTTAAAGTAAGGTCTGTTTTTACAGGTGTCTGTTGGGTAAGGTTGAGGATGTAGGTATCGCCTGATTTAATCTTTTCTATGACAGCATCAAATTTTTTTTTATACTCTGAAAATTTTACAGGATCAGCCTGAAGGATATGCGAATGTTTTTTGAAACTGTACTTTTCTTTAATGCAAAATTCTATATCTTCTTTTTCCAAATCCTCAAGCAAAATGACCTCAACGTTTTCCCCTTTAAAGTCACTTATAAACAAAAACGGCTTTTTCTGTTTTGCCAAAACATTTATTTTCTCAAAACTCATGCAATCAGTTTTTTGAGTATTGCCATTCGTATATTAACCCCGTTACTCACCTGCTCCAAGACCTTACAGCGTTTGTCTTCAAGCATTGCATCACTGATATCTATATTTCTGTGAACCGGTCCCGGGTGCAGGAGTATAATATCTCTGTCTCCGACCAACTCTTCTGTAATACAAAAATCACTTGCATAATCTTTTAGTGAGGCATAACTTTGAGAGGAGTGTCTCTCTGTCTGCGTACGCAGACTCATAATTGCATCCACTTCATCAATAATTTCCTGCAGATAATGTGTCGTTCTCAAATCCGTTTTTGGTAAAAAATGCGGCGGTGCCACCAAAATAACTTCCATGCCAAAACGTGTTAAAAGTTCTATATTTGAGTTGGCTACACGAGAGTTTTTAATATCTCCGACAATTGCGATTTTTTTTCCTTCAAGTGAACCAAAATGCTCCATCAGTGTATACAAATCCAAAAGTGCCTGAGAAGGATGCGCATGGGCACCATCACCGGCATTGACAATACTTGCCTTGGTATGCTTTGAGAGAATCTGAGGAACACCTGCATTTTCATGACGCACTATGATGGCATGCGGTCCCATGGCATCAAGGTTCATCGCCGTGTCTACAAGTGTTTCGCCTTTTTTTGTAGAACTTTTTGAAACATCAAGATGCACTATTTCGGCACCGAGTCTTTTTGCTGCAATTTCAAAAGAGCTTTTTGTCCGTGTCGAGTTTTCAAAAAAGAGTGTAATAATAATTTTATCCTGTAAAATTCTCTCAAACCGACCGTCACTGAATTTTTTCGCATCTGCCAACAACTTTTGTATCTCTTCTTTTGTAAAATCATCGGTGCGTATTAAATGCTGCATTTTTATCCTAAATCATATAATTTACAAATTATACAAGAGTTGGCTTATAGTGTCAATATCCTCTTGAATTTTTAACACACTAAATCCGCTTTTATCAAAATAAGGCCGGCTTACTTCATCAAAACTGTCTGCTTCATCCCTGCAGTTAAATCCAACGACATGAGCAATATTCTTATCTTCCAAAGCTTTTTTACTCAGCAGTGTATCGTTTATACATCCCAGTGAACAGTGAGTCACCAAGAGTGCGGGTGCCTCAAACTCTGCTATCAGGTCAATAATCATATATTTCTCATCCACAGGCACATACAGTCCGCCCGCTCCTTCAATTATCAATACATCACACAGCTTTTCAAGCTTTTGCATAGTTACATGTAACCTGCTCTTATCGAGTGCCTTAGCTCCTGATGCAACAAAAGGCGCTGCAGGAAGTCCATACGATATAGGAACTATATCTTCTACATGTAAACCCAAAAATTCTGGATTGAGCTTTTGCACCAATGTCAAAAGTTCACTGCCATCAGGATAAAAGCCATCAACAACACCTGTTTCTATCGGCTTCATCACACCTACACGCAAACCGCGTGCTGCAAATGACTGCAATAAAAGTTTCGTAGTATATGTTTTACCAATGTCAGTATTGGTAGCTGTTACAAAAATACGTTTTGTCAAATTAATCTCCTTTTTCAAATTATAACATAGAAAGCGAAATAATATATTGATAACAACTATCAATATTAATATATCTCTAAGAAAGAGAATGCTACAATTTCAAAAATTAATACTAATTACTAAAGAGAGGCTTAAAAAACTCTCATAAAAACTAAAGATTTTTAATTTATAGTGCTTAGATTTGGATGTTTGTGGGAAGGAAAAAAATCTTCTCAAAACTAAATATTTTTGTTTAATGTACTTTAGATTTGAATGTTTTTGTAAAAGAGGCTACTAATGTAGCTTACTGCACAAATCATTCAAAGATGAAGTGCAGTAAGCAAAAAGATTAGTTTTTGTCTTGGTCTACTATTTTATTGGCTGATATCCACGGCATCATTTCACGTAGTTTCACACCAGTTTGCTCAATCAATGAAGCACGAGCATTCGCTCTTTCAGCATTCATACGAGGGTATCCTGCCTGACCTTCTAAAATAAAGTCTTTTGCAAATCTACCGTCTTGAATCTCTTTAAGAATCTCTTTCATTGCTTCTTTTGATTCTTTGTTGATAACACGTTTACCTGAAACATAGTCACCATACTCAGCAGTATTAGAGATAGAGTATCTCATATCGGCAATACCACCCTCAAACATCAAGTCAACGATAAGTTTGAGTTCGTGAAGACACTCAAAATAAGCCATTTCAGGTGCATAACCAGCTTCTGTCAATGTTTCAAATCCGGCTTGCACCAAAGATGTTACACCACCACAAAGAACTGCCTGCTCTCCAAAAAGGTCAGTTTCAGTTTCATCTTTGAAAGTTGTCTCAATAATTGCAGTACGACCACCACCGATTGCTGATGCATAAGAGAGTGCTAACTCTTTTGTGTTTCCTGAAGGATCATTTTCAATAGCAATCAAATCCGGAATACCACCACCGCGAACAAATTCAGAACGTACAGTATGCCCCGGAGCTTTTGGTGCAATCATAGTAACATTGATGT
>JALSKR010000069.1 GCA_026988735.1 Sulfurimonas sp. | reverse complement strand
TATGACGCATCTCTATCATGGCAACTTTTAAGGTTGGCATGGAAAAGGGCTGAGCTAGACGATACTTTTGCTCATATATCATGACAAGCTGATCACCCTTGCGAATATCATTTTTAAAGTTTAGCGAATGTTTGAAACTTGAGACAAAAATCTGTGCAAGTTTTTTTGAACCTGTCTCTTTTAAAATATTGTACATTGGCGAACTTGTAATAGTTGTGTAAAAAGCTTCTGTTTTTGTGCTGCTTATAATGGGAATAGCTTCAAATTTGTAACTCTTGTCATCTTTGTATATATGGATTTGGAGTTCATCATTTAAAGGCAGTAAAATCTGTTCTATTGTCTCTTTGTCATTTTTTAAAATCTGGTAATGAATGCCTGAACGCATCTCTTCAGTAAGTCTTTGGTCATCTTTGTCAAGGTTGTAGTAGAGCGGACGTAATGGAAGATTGTGGTTTTGTAAAAAATCCAAATAAGTCTCTCCGTTATTCCATCGAAAACGCTCAACATGGGATGCAAAGATGGAAGTTGTCAATAAAAAAAACATGAAAAATCGTATCATAAATATAAACCTGAAATAAATAATTTGCAAAGATTAGCAAATTTTGGCTTAGTCTGAGGTTTGTTTGATATAATCATAAATAAAAAATGAAAGAAGAAACATGAAATATATACTTTTATTCACGATGCTTGCCTTGGAAGTTTTTGGTACTGTTATCAAATCTCCTGTACTCAGTGTTGACAATGAGCAGAAAACTGCAACTATCAAGATAGATACCATAGATGTCGGTGTCAGCGGTTTTGTAGTGCATCATATTACACCTGAACACAGTGCTATTTTAAAAAATGCTGTTGTGCAGAGTTTTGATCCAAAAACAAAAACGGCAACGATAAAAATGAGCGAATTTACTGCACTACAAAATGATGCTCTACCTCATGGGAAATGGCAACCACAAGTTGGCGATACGGTAGAGTTGGCATTTGGGTATTCCCGTTCACTGCTTATAGCTCCCAATGAAGAGATTTACTATAGGATTACTAAAAGTGTGCAGACACAGTGGATACATCCAGACCTGTTTGCAACAGTTCTTTCATTTAACGGACATCCAACGCCACTGAAAGAAGATTTTGAAGCTATGGCGGATGCAAGCAGTGTTGGACTCTTGTTTATATATTTAAACCAAAAAGTATATACACTTGACATCCAAAGCTTTAAAATTTTAAGTATCAGTGATGCAAAACTCAAACAGACAAAAGTACACCTTCCTTTTTATACACGTGTAAACAACATAGATGCTGCATGGTGGGGAGCGGGAAGTTCGCGACTCAAGAGCTATGAGCCACACTATTATGAGCTTTTGGTTGCAAACAACAAAACAAACAGAGAACTCTATAATATTATAAAAAAGGGTGATGCCAAGTTGCATTATTTACTTGATGAATTTGAAATAGGAGAATAAGTTGATAGATAAAAAACATATACAACATTTTACAAATATTGTCGGCGAAGAGAATATTTACAGCGACAAGGCACATTTGCTTGCCTATTCGTATGATGCAACACGAGAGCATTTTGAACCTGATGCGGTTGTTTTTCCAAGAGATGAAGCAGATGTGAGTGAAATACTCAAATACTGTAATGAACATCAGATTATAATCGTCCCTCGCGGTGCAGGTTCCGGTTTTACTGGTGGAGCGTTACCGAGTAAGGGCGGTATAGTGCTAGCAATGGAAAAACATATGAATAAAATCCTTGAGATTGATATGAAAAATATGGTGGCCATTGTACAACCCGGTGTGATAAATATGGATCTGCAAAAAAAAGTAGAAGAGGTCGGACTCTTTTATCCGCCTGATCCTGCAAGTCAGGATTACTCTACTATCGGTGGAAATGTAAGTGAAAATGCGGGTGGAATGCGTGCTGCAAAGTACGGCATCACAAAAGACTATGTGATGGCAACGCGTGCAGTACTGCCAAATGGGGATGTTATAAAAGCTGGAAAAAGAACCATAAAAGATGTAGCAGGGTATAACATCAGCGGTATTTTGATAGCGAGTGAGGGAACTTTGGCAGTACTGACAGAGATTACGCTCAAACTTATTCCAAAGCCAAAGATGACAAAAACTGCTATGGGAATATTTCCAACAGTTAATGAAGCGATGGAGGCGGTTTATAAAACGATGGCAAGCGGTATCACACCTGTTGCGATGGAATTTTTGGACAATTTAACCATTCGTGCGGTGGAGGAGACCTTTCATAAAGGTCTGCCTGTTGATGCAGGTGCTTTACTTGTAACGGATGTTGACGGAAACCTTGAAGATGATTTGGATTTTCAGCTTGCACAGATTGAAAAAGTGTTTCGTGAAAACGGTTGCAGTGACTTTAAAGTGGCAAAAGATGATAAAGAAGCAGCAGACATCTGGTTTGCGCGCCGTAACGCTTCACCATCACTCAGTATTTATGGAAGTAAAAAGCTTAATGAAGATGTAACTGTTCCTCGTTCTGCATTGCCGGAACTGCTTGAGAGATTTTATGCCATTGCAGACAAGTACAATGTAAAAATTCCGTGTTTTGGTCATACAGGTGACGGCAATGTGCATACAAATGTTATGGTAGACGGCAATGATCCCGAGCAGGTAAAAATTGCCTACAAAGCTATAGAAGAAGTATTCCAAGCAACGATTGATTTGGGAGGAACACTCTCAGGTGAACACGGAATAGGACTTGCAAAAGCACCGTACATGAAAATGGCATTCACTGATGCAGAGATGGCACTCTTTAAATCCATCAAAAAAGCATTTGATCCGAACAATATTTTAAACCCTGCAAAAATGGGGCTTGACTAACAGGTCATGAATGAAAAGCTGACAAAATACTTTAAGCCTGTTCAACTGTTTGTCAGCTCTTTTATCGATAAAGAGCTCACGCTTTTTGCGGCAAGTTTGAGTTTTTATACGATTTTTACCATTATTCCTCTTTTGCTGATTGTAATGGCTATTTTGACTGCTCTGCCTTCGTTTGCAGACTATTATGAAAAAATTCAGGGCTTTATATTTTCAAACCTGATGCCTGTGAATTCTGATACGGTTATGTTTCAGATAAACGGCTTTTTGCAGAACGCTTCTAAAATGGGAGCTATCGGTTTTGTAGCAATTTTAGTCTCTTCCTTACTGTTTTTCAAAAACTTTGAATACATTGCAAACAGAATTTTTCATGCAAAATCAAGGACGTTATGGGAGAGTATAACGACCTACTGGACACTGCTGACCCTTACTCCCA
>JALSKR010000068.1 GCA_026988735.1 Sulfurimonas sp. | reverse complement strand
TTTAATTTCAACCCGCTTGCAAGATAAATCCCCGGCCACGGTGTAAAGGCACGGTATTTATTATAAATCTCCTGTGCATTGTCAAAAACAATTGCACCGTCTGCTTTTGTTATTTTTTTACAATGTGAAGCCTGTGCATCATCCTGTTTTTTGGGCGTATATGTATGAAAATTGTGCAGCACATCTATCGTCAGGTCAGCAGCAGTCTGTGTAAGCTTTTCAAACAGCTCTTCAACCATCATCTCCTCACCGACAGAAACTTTCTCAATCTTTAAAATGTCACCTGTATCAAGTCCCTCTTCCATAAGCATGGCAGTTACACCGGTTACTTTGTCACCGTTTAGCAGGGTTTGCTGTATCGGACTTGCTCCTCGATATTGCGGAAGTATAGAAGCGTGCAGATTAATGCAGGGTGCATGATCTAAAATTTCTCGTGGTAAAATTTGTCCATAGGCAGCCACCACTATAAAATCACAGGGAATTTTCAAAAGTTCTTTTATTGTTTCCTCATCCCGAAGTTTTTGCGGTTGATATACCGGAATATTATGTTCTTGTGCAGTAAGCTTTACAGGAGGAGGCGTAAGCACTTTTTTACGCCCGACCGGTTTGTCTGGTTGTGTGTAGACGGCAACAATATTAATATCATCTGTTTCTATAAGTCTTTGAAGAATTTTTTGCGCGTAATCAGGGGTGCCCATAAATATTACATTTTTCATATTTAGCCTTTACATGTAAAGAGTGTACCGCCCTTGTGGGAGCCTTCAAGCATAAAACTTTTCACATCACTCAAATCAAAACCACTGGCAAGAAATGTATCTATATTTGCTTTTAAAAGATATTGCGCAGCTTTGAGTTTTGTGACAATGCCGCCTGTTGCAAAGACATTGTTTGGAGTCACTTCTTTATTCAGCTCTTCCTCACTGATCTTGTTTACTGTTTTGAAAGCTTTTGCCTCGGGATTTTTTCTTGGATCACTGTCATAGTAGGCATCAATATCTGAAAGAATGATAAGCATATCGGCTTGCATATCTTTTGCTATATATGCTGAGAGTTGATCATTATCCCCAAGTTCAAGTTCATCTGTTGCCGTTGCATCATTTTCATTGACAATAGGAAGAACACTGTTTTGCAAAAGAGTCTCAACTGTTGCTCTGACACGCTCAATATCGGAGGGAGTGTTCAGGTTCGCAGCAGTAACAAGTACCTGTGCGGTAAGAATCTCATACTTTGCAAATTTATTTGCATATTTACGCATTAATATCGGTTGCCCAATTGCAGCAAGTGCCTGTTTGTTGGCAATAATACTTCTGTCGAGTTTGAGCTCTGTATAACCACCCGCAACAGCACCCGAAGAGACCAAAATCACTTCATGCTCTTTTTTTAACTCGCTTAGAAATTTTACGAGAGAACGCATACGCTCAAGTGCTATCTTGCCATCCTGGGTTAAGACGGCACTGCCTACTTTAACTACAACACGCATAAAATTACTGCCTTGTTTGCTGTACTAAATTAAAGAGTGCGTACTTTAAAGGTTCAATATTTTTATTAATCGCAGAAGAGATAGGCACAACAAAATAGGGTTTTTCTCTATCATACCCTAATGTTTCATCCACACTCTCCTGGATAAAATAAGGCAAATCTTTGTCAAAATCAAATTCACTTCCCTTGCTGGACTCAAGATCAAGCATCTTGATAAATTCGGCAATTTTTTGGGAAACTTCTTCTTGCGGTACTATATCTGTTCGTGTTAACGCTATTGCATATCGTGAAGTTCCCAGTTTTTGTGAAAAAGAGGCTACTTCCTCTTTGAGTACTTCTATCTGTTCTTTAAGATCTCGGTATGATGCCAAATCTATCATAAACAATAGTATCTCGGTACGTTCAATATGACGAAGAAATTCAATTCCAAGGCCTTTACCTTCATGTGCTCCGCCGATAATTCCGGGAATATCTGCCATAACAAATGATTCATAATCCCCGATATTTACCTGACCGAGCTTCGGTGTCAGTGTTGTAAATTCATAATTTGCAATTTCCGGTCTTGCATTAGAAACTGTTGAGATAAGCGTTGATTTTCCGACATTTGGAAAACCGACAAGCCCAATATCTGCAATAAGTTTCAAATCAAGCTTGATATTTCTCGTTTCACCCTTTTCACCAGGTTGCGCGTACGTCGGTCTTTGGTTTGTCGGTGACTTAAAGTGTGTATTTCCGAGTCCGCCTTTTCCGCCTTGCAGAAATTTCACTTCCTGTCCGTCTTCAACCATATCAAAAAGAACTTCACCGCTTTCCTGGTCAATAATCTGTGTTCCGGGCGGTACAATAATGACTTTTTTTGCACCTGATTTTCCTGTACAGTTTGAACCTTCACCGGGTTTGCCGTTTTCTGCTTTTATATGCATTTTTCTCTGAAAGTGTGAAAGCGTATGCGTATTGTTGTCGCATTTGAACCATATATCGCCGCCTTTTCCGCCGTCACCACCGTTTGGACCACCATTGAGTACAAACTTTTCACGGCGAAAAGCCACACACCCTTGCCCGCCTTTTCCAGAACTGACTGTTAATTCGACACTATCTGTAAACATTGTGAAATCCTTTTTTATGACTCTGTGTCATTTTAAATACTTAAGAAAATACTATTTATTATAAAGTAAATTATTAAATATTTTGAAATTTTCTTTTGTGGAATATGTTTCCATCAGACATGATGGAAACAAGAGGTTTTTTACTGTAGAAATTACGCAGCAGGTATAATTGAAACTTGTTGACGTTTTTTGTCTTTTCGCTCAAATGCAACAACACCGTCAACCAAAGCAAATATAGTATGATCTTTTCCCATACCTACATTTTTGCCTGGATGCACTTTTGTTCCTCTTTGACGAATGATGATGTTACCAGCCACTACAGCTTCTCCACCAAATTTTTTTACACCAAGTCTTCTACCAGCCGAATCACGATTATTCTGAGTACTACCCTGACCTTTCTTATGTGCCATTACTTATCTCCTTAAATTTAGTTCCTAAATTGAAGGAACCTTTTCATTGATTATAATACACAGAAGGAACAAAGTCCCTTCTGCTACGCTAACGCTGAGTTTTCCTCAGCGGAAAGCTCACGCAACTAATTGCTCTGTGTTGTGTTGACTACGCTGCTATTTTCGTGATTTTAACACGAGTATAGTCTCTTCTGAAACCACGTTTTACTTTAGAATCTTTACGACGACGCTTTTTGAAAATTACAACTTTCTTGTCACGTCCCTCTGCAATAACTTCAGCAGTTACAACTGCACCCTCTACAAAAGGAGTTCCGATTTTAAGCTCTCCGGCATTTACTGCTAGAACCTCTTTAATCTCTACCGTAGCACCAGTGTCAAGAGATAATTTATCTAATGATAAAACATCACCCTCTTGAACTTTATACTGCTTACCACCATTTTTAATAATTGCGTACATCTATGGTCCTTACATATTTTTAGCTTGTATTTCTACAAAAGTCCGGAATTATACCCATTCAAGCTTTAAGTCTTGATTAAACAAAAAGAAGTTTAACTTAAAAAGAGTAGTCTGTCACTAATGCCACAGCATCTATTTCAACCAAAGCACTCTTAGGCAGTGTTTTTACCGCTACTGTTGAGCGTGCCGGCTTATGTTCACCAAATGCTTTTTCATATATTGCATTGACTGTGGCAAAGTCATTCATATCTGCCAAAAAAATTGTTGTTTTTATAACATCATTTAAAGAACTTCCCGCTTCTTCTAAAACTGCCTGCAGATTTTTCAAAACTGCAACAGCCTGCACACCTACATCTTCTTTTAACAGCTCATCACCGCCCTCAGGTGTTAATGCAATCTGTCCTGATGTATATACCATTCCATTTGTTACTATAGCTTGTGAGTAAGGGCCAATAGCCGAAGGTGCTTTATTTGTCTGTACTTGTTTCATAGTTTTCATCCTTTAATATTTCATAATGTTCCTGGGCATTGTCCATAAATGAATTGAACATCTCTTCATCTCTGTATCCTAAAGATGCATAGAGTATTTTTCCTGTTTCATCCAAAAAATAGTGCCTTGGGACAGGAGATGTTTTCAAAAATTTTGGTATTACATGTCTGTCTCTTGAGAGTAAAACAGTAACAAATTCTTTATTAACTCTCTCTTTAATCTTTGCATTTTGCAAAGTTGTTTTTTCAAATTTTTTACACCACCTGCATGTATCAGAAACGATTAAGACATATACAAGTTTATGCTCTTTTTTTGCATCCGACAATGCTTTGGAATAATCATGACTCCACTGAAGCTCTCCACAAAAAAGAGTGACACTGAAAAAAAACAGAAGAAAAAGAGATTTCACTACTTGTTCCACTCAGAAATAAGAGTTTTAAAAACTCTATAGAGATCTTCTACCTCTTTTTTTGTTGTTCTCTCATTTGTTGAGTGAATGGTGTCATTTCTGACACCAAACTCCACCACATCTATACCAAGCGGTGCAATGAATCTTGCATCGCTTGTTCCGCCTGCAGTAGAGTGTTTTGGCACTTTACATGTAACCATTTCTATGGCTGTATCTATTTTTTTAACAAGCTTCGTATCTGTATCTGTTTTAAAAGGATACGAACCCTGTGTTAAACGCAGTTCATAGTCCAAACCCTGTAAATGTTTGGCAACAAATTCTTGCACCTCTTTTTGTGTGGTTTTTGTGTTGTTGCGCACATTAAACATCATTTTCAGCTCGTTCGGTGTAACATTTGTCACCTGCATACCTGAACGGATATCTGTAATGACAAACTTTGAAGGAGCGAAAAACTCATCTCCCTCATCCAAATCAACACCTGCCATATCACCCAGGACTTTTGCTATTTGGTGTATAGGATTTATGGCTTTTTCAGGATAGGCTGCATGTCCTTGCTTTCCTTTGAGTGTAAGATAGCCGTTAATAGAACCGCGTCGTCCTACTTTTATAGCATCTCCAAACTCTTTTTCACATGTCGGCTCTGCTACCACGCAGGCATCGGGAAGCAGTTTATGCTCTTGCAAATACTCCAGCACTTTGACAGTGCCGTTTGTTGCTTCACCCTCTTCATCCGAAGTTAAAAGCAAAGAGAGCGTGCCTTTAAAATCTTTTGTATCTTTTACAGCCTGAATAAAAGCAGCCAGTCCGCTCTTCATATCCTGTGCACCGCGTCCGTATATATAGCCCTCTTTTTCCACAGCCTCATACGGGTCTGTTTTCCAGCCTTTTCCTGCCGGAACAACATCAACATGCCCGGCAAAACAAAGGTGTTCACCTTGGGAAAACTTTTTATAAATAAAAAGATTTTTGACATCTTCGATATCAATTCTTATCGCTTCAAAACCCGGAAGGTAATCCTCAACAAAAGTCAAAATACCGCCGTCATCCGGTGTTTCGCTTTTTGAGTTGATCAAATATTTAAAAAGTTGAATCACATCCATCATTTAGTTCTTTGGATTTTCATAAAATACATAAGGAGTTGAAAAATTACTGATTTCAAAATAGACCTTTTTCTCCCCTTTATCAACAACAAAATTTCTGTTCGCATCAATATAGCCATATCCATAACGGTAATTTCTTGGTGTATTACCATCTGTACTCGTAGCTGTTGTAAGCTTGTCAATTTTAATAAATCTCTGCACCAGTTTCCCACCCATATAAATATCAAGAACACCGTTCGTTCCTGTCCAGTTTTGGATAGAGCGGCCTATTTTATTTTGTGCTTCTTGTGTACATCCGCTCAAAAAGAACACTGCTGTTACAAAAAGCAGGATAATGATTTTATTTTTTTTCATAATTTTCTCCGAATTTCAGTTTTTTTAATGCCAACTCTTCATCTTCCTGACGCATTAATGATTCACCGACCAAAAATGCGTCCACACCTGCTTTGCTCAAATCTTCAAGCTGTCCATGCTCATATATTCCGCTCTCCGCCACAATAATTTTCCCGTTTGGTATCAAAGGAATCAATTCATAGCAGAGATTCATATTCATCTCAAAAGTCTGCAGATTCCTGTGATTTATTCCGATAATATCTGCTCCGGCATAGACAGCCTTTATCAAATCTTTTTTGTCATGCACCTCAACCAAAACTTCCAGCCCCAAATGTCTTGCATAGCCCAGTAAATCTTTAAGATCTTTCTTGCTTAAAGCTGCCGCAATAAGCAAAATAAAGTCAGCCCCGAAAACCAAAGCCTCAAGTACCTGATATTTTGAAATAATAAAATCTTTTCTTAAAAGCGGAACAGAAACATATCTGCGAATACCTGCAAGATAATCTAATGAACCCTGAAAAAAGTGAGGTTCTGTTAAAACAGAAATAGCACTTGCTCCTCCGCGTTCATACGCCTGAGCAATAGCAAGCGGATCAAAATCTTCACGAATGACACCCTTGGACGGTGAGGCTTTTTTCACCTCAGCAATAATTCTGTACGGGTCTTCCTCTGTAGCTTTTAAAAACGGAATTACATCACGCGGCTGTCTGGCATTGAATGCAAGAGAACGCCCTAACCAATCCAGCGAAAACTCTTTCTCTCTTTGTACCAAATCTTCTTTTGTTTTTTTAATAATGTCATCTAAAATCATCTTTTCTTCTTCCCTTTTTTGTGTTCTAAGCTCTTTTTGTAGCATTCCTCTATTCTCTTTACATGTAAGAGTACTTCAGGATTGTCTCCGCCTTCCATATTGACGACCCTGTCCATAATCTTTTTCGCTTTGGCACACTGATGGAGTTTATAGTACCCCCAGGCCAAAGAATCCAGATAAAATGCAGAATCCGGATTTGTTTTTAAAACTTTTTTGATGTAATACATACCTTTTTGAACATCCAGGTCATGATCAATCAGAATATAACCCAAATAGTTTAAATAAAGTGGCTCATCTGTCTCTTTGGCAACTTTTGTCAACTTTTCTACGATAGAAGCCAAAAGTTTTTTTGTCATTTTCTTGCTGTGTGCTTCATATTCATAAATAGCACTTTGTCCCAGATATTTTATATCTCCACTCTTTTCATACAGCTTCTGCGCCAAAGCACTTGCTTTTGCATAGTTTTTCCCTGTCATGTAAAGTTCTAAAAGTACCGTATCATCGGCATGTGTCTCTTCTAAAAAGTCGATAAGTTTAACATAGTCTCTTTTATAGGCATATATACGAATAATCTTTTGTGCCACTGACTTGTCTTTTTTTAAATTGTAAAGTCTTTTGTATACAGAAAGCAAGCCTTCAAAGTTGTTTTCATTACTGTAAATTCCGATCAAACGGTTACAAATAAGCTGTGAACATCCGTGCATACGCGTATGTGTTTCAAGATAGGCAATCGCATCTTTTTTTCTGTGCAGATTCACATACAGAATAATTGCCATTTTATCCAGTATTTTTTCGTTATACTCTTTCATATACGCACTGTTAAGATACTTTAAAGCTACATCAAACTCCTGGTTTTTGATATACACATCACTGGCCAAAAGGTAGTCATCTGCTTTTTGTGTTTTTTTTGCAAGCGCAATTGAAAGTTTTTTTGCATAATCGAGTTTTCCCATTTCCATCAAAGCAATGATTTTTAAACGGACAAGAGTTGGATCAGAGAAAGTGCCCTGTGTTATTTCATCAACTTTTTCAATCACCTTTTCATTCTCTTTTGCCAAAAGATAGTTATGCAAAGAGCGATACAGATACTCTTTTTTTGATGATTTTTCATAAAGTTCTTCAAAACGCCTTGCCGCAACATCATAATGTTTTGTAAGTTCAGCATTTAAAGCAAGCATGATATACAGATCTTCACCCTCAAAAGCTTTTTCATTTGGACTGATAGGTTTGGGATGCGTTGAGCATGAAATAAAAAACAGCGACACTATTACTAAAAGTACAATTCTAATCATCTATTATTCCTGGACACTCAAGTTTTAGCTCATCAACTCTGGTTTTGTAATAATCCCAAAAAGGAAATGTTTTACACTGATTTGGACGGGCATTGTATATTTTACACCCATTTGTTTTTCTGTCATAAAAAACACATTCATAGGAGTCATTGATTTTGTTTTCTTTGATAGAGTATTTATACCCTTTCTTAAAGAGATATTTTAACGCAAATTCATTAACATCCATTGCTAAAACTTCTGCAATTGCAAATATTTCATTTTTAGTGACATATATATAGCCACTCTCACCCGTACAGCATCTGCCTTGACATGTAGCGCAGGCACTTGCATCAAAAGCATAGGGATAATTTTCTTTTTTTATTATAGTCGACATTTTATACTCTGTGTATTGGCGTTTTTATAAATGTTTTGTACTTTTTGTGAAGGGTTGTCTCCATCAAAACTTATCAATGGAGGCCAGACCTTCATCATTGCCTTTGAACCGTTTCTTGCATGTATCAGTACAAGTGATGCACTCCTGTCTATTTTAGGGTGAACAAACTGCACATCCACTATCTTCATTTTGACTCTTTCAAGTTCAGCGCAGACATTTCCAAACTGCGAGGCATCATAACAAAATATAAAATGTGAATGTGGTCGCAACAAACGAGATACCTTTTTAAAAAATTTCTCTAAAGGAAGGTGTACATTATAGCGTGCATTAAATAATACCTCATTTTGGCTTTTTTGTACACCAGCCGGGTAAAACGGCGGATTCGAAATAATATAGTCATATTTTTGCACTTCCTGCATATCTAAAAAATCGCATGCATGCAGTCTATACGCTATATTGTTGACTCTGGCATTCGTTTTTGAAAAATGCCTGAATATTTCTTGTTTTTCCACTGCTTCAAGTTCTACTTTTTCATTGTCCCTTGCAACAAGCAACCCTACTATTCCGCAACCTGCACCTACATCCAAAACTTTTCCTTTGGGATGAAAGGAGTTGATAAAATCATACAAAAGAAGAGAGTCGCTGTTATAGCAGTAACCAGAATCCGGTTGATAAAGAAGCATGAATTAAAGTCCCTTGGGTTATAATATTGCAATTATATCATAAGGGCAGATTAATATGATTATTATTCCGGCGAGATTGGCATCCACACGTTTTCCACAAAAAGTATTAGCAGACATAGGAGGCTTGCCTATGGTTGTAAGAACGGCACAAAGAGTAGCGCATCTGGATGATGTAGTTGTGGCATGCGATGATGAACGCATCATAAGTACATGTAAAGAGCATGGTATCAAAGCTATGCTGACATCCACAACACATAAAAGCGGTACAGACAGGATTCACGAATGTGCCACTATTTTAAATTTACCGGATGAGGAACTCATAATCAATGTTCAGGCTGATGAACCTTTTATAGAGCCTGATGTTGTTGAGTCCCTTATACAAAAACTCAAAGAACTGCAAAAAGATAAAAAAGAGTTTATTATGGGAAGTTGCTACAACGCCATTAATGCTCAAGCGGCAACAGACCCAAATCTTGTAAAAGTTGTACTTGATGCAAACAGCAATGCCATCTATTTTTCGCGCGCAAAAATTCCGCATAATCAAAGCGGAGAAGCTGTATATTTCGGACATATCGGTATTTACGGTTTTTCTAAAAAAAGTTTGAAAGAATTTTGTTCACTCCCTGATGCTCCTATAGAAGACATTGAAAAACTTGAACAGCTTCGTGCAATTTATCATGCAAAAGATATAGCTATGGTCAAAGTAGCAAGTACAGGTTTTGGTATTGATACACAAGAGGATTTAGAAAGAGCGATTGAAATATTTTTATAAGTAAGGATTACATGTAAAGGCAAAGTCCCAAGGAGGGACTTCAAAGAAAAAGTTTACAACTTAGATATTGTCACGAATACCTAAATCTTCGATGAGTTTCATATAAGCGTCTTTGTCTTTTCTTTTGAAATATTTCATCAAACGACGACGTTGACCAACTAATTTTAGCAGTCCCAAACGAGATGCGTGATCTTTTTTGAAAACTTTTAAGTGTTCTGTTAACTCTTTAATTCTTTCAGTTAAAAGTGCAATTTGAACTTCACTTGAACCAGTGTCATTTTCACTGCGACCGTATTTCGCAACTATTTCTTGTTTTTTAGCCGAATCTAAAGCCATAATAGCCTCCTGATGGGTATAATAATCTAACTCAAATGCACAACGCAGAAGAATTGAAGCGTGATTATAGCAAAACTTTTCTTTAAATTTTATTTTTGTTTATTTCGGCAGTAATTTTAGATATAATATCATTTTAAAAGTTTAAATGAAAGTAAATATATGCTTATAACCCGTGCCAGCGAATATGCCATTTTGTCACTTATACTGCTTTCAAAAGCAGAAGCACCAATGGACAGTGATACTCTTTCCAAAGAGCTCTCTATTTCAAAAAGCTTTTTGGCAAAAATTCTTCAGTCCATGGCAAAAGCGCAAATATTAAACTCATACAAAGGTGTCAATGGTGGTTTTACACTAAATAAAGATCCCAAAGAGATTGATATGCTCTCTGTTGCATCTTGTGTAGAAGGCAAAGCACCTACTGTTTTTGAGTGTGCTCCTTCTTTAGAAGACTGTCCTTCCGAAAAAGCCAGCACCTGTACAATATGGCCTTTTTTGCACAGACTCCAAGGTAAAATAGATTTGTTTTTGGCAAACTTGACTTTGGCAGACTTACTAGACGACTAAACTTGGTGAGATAATATAACTTGGCAAGAAAATTGACAACAAAACAAAAAATTGGAACTTCCCTTAACTTTTTACTAGGCAAACGTGATCTTGGTGTTGTCTTTTTTGTAATGGCTATTTTGGCAATTATTATCGTGCCTCTGCCTTCTTCTGTATTAGATGTTTTATTGACAATTTCTATAGCCTTGTCTGTTTTAATAATGCTTATATCCTTGTATGTCCCAAAACCGACAGATTTAACCACCTTTCCGACACTTATACTCATCTTAACCCTTTTTAGACTATCCTTGAATATTGCAACAACAAGAATGATTTTAAGTCACGGATATGAGGGACCTGAACAGGTAAGTGATGTTATTACAAGTTTTGGTGATTTTGTTGTCGGCGGAAATTATGTTATCGGGATTATCGTTTTTTCCATTTTGGTTCTTATTAACTTTATGGTTATTACAAAGGGTTCCACAAGGGTTGCAGAAGTTGCTGCACGTTTTGTACTTGATTCTATGCCAGGAAAACAGATGGCAGTTGATGCAGATTTAAATGCAGGGCTAATTGATGATGCCGAGGCCAAACAGCGTCGTGCAGAAATTCTTCAGGATGCCAACTTTTACGGAGCTATGGACGGTTCCTCAAAGTTTGTCAAAGGAGATGCCGTTGCAGGTATTATCATTACTCTGATTAATATAATCGGCGGATTTCTCATAGGTGTTTTCCAGTACGATATGAGCGTTGCAGACAGTGCTTCCACCTTTACTCTTCTTACAATTGGTGACGGTCTTGTAAGCCAGATTCCGGCACTTATCACATCAACAGCAACCGGTATTATCATTACCCGTTCATCAAGTGACGGTGACAATTTTGCCGAAGGCACTATTTCACAGATGATTGGAAATGCCAAAATTATGATGATAGTCGGCTTCATCATGTTGTTGTTTGCTCTTGTACCTGGTCTGCCGACTGCTTCTATGGGCTTTGTCGGAATGATTTTTGCCCTGTTAGGATGGTCTATATACAAATATGAAAAAGGTGAACTCTCTATTTTGGATGTTGAAAACCTGCTTGGCGTAAAAACAAAAGAAGAAATAGAAAAAGAGAAAGAAAAAATCAAGCCGAAAAAGACAAACGAAGAAATTGCCAAAGAAGAAGAGAGTGCCCTGGAAGATATACTCAAAGTAGAAATGCTTGAACTTACTCTCGGTTATCAGCTTATCAAACTGGCTGACAGCTCTCAAGGCGGTGATCTGCTTGAACGTATCCGTTCTATGCGAAGAAAAATTGCAAATGACTATGGATTTCTAATGCCGCAGGTCAGAATAAGAGACAATCTTCATCTCAAACCCAACCAGTATCAGGTACTGCTCAAAGGAATTGCCATTGGCGAAGGCGAAATTATGCCTGATAAATTTCTTGCCATGGACAGCGGAATGGCAACAGGAGAAATTCAGGGAGAACCTACAAAAGAACCTGCTTTTGGTCTTGATGCCATATGGATAACACCAGAACAAAAAGAAGATGCCATTATCAACGGCTACACTGTTGTTGATCCGGCTACAGTCATATCAACACATATGAGTGAACTTATCAAGCGTAATGCAGAAGAGCTTTTAACCCGTCAAGAGGTACAGTCACTCATAAACAAAATAAAAGACGACTATCCGGTAATCATTGATGATGTGTTAAAAGTTGCTTCCATTGGCTTAATCCAAAGAGTCCTCAAAGCACTGTTACATGAAAAAATTCCCCTCAAAGATATGCTTACAATTTTAGAAACAATTGCAGATATTGCCGAATATACAAAAAATGTTGACCTTATTACAGAACAGGTAAGAGCAAAGCTTTCTCGTGTCATTACCCAGATGTATGCAGGTGATGACGG
This sequence comes from Sulfurimonas sp., assembly GCA_026988735.1. GTDB lineage: Bacteria > Campylobacterota > Campylobacteria > Campylobacterales > Sulfurimonadaceae > Sulfurimonas. Next base: position 3,983 of record JALSKR010000068.1, on the reverse strand, counting down.
CGTTATAAGACTCTTGACATTTGATACACAGACAGAACAGCTGTTACTGCAAAAATCACAGGAACAGGACGGTGTGAGAAACCTCATGCTCAATGTAGGAGAAATCAATGCCCTGATTCAGGCAACAAGTACAAAGGCTGCAGATTTACTGCAAAAAGGGATTTCCCCTGTTATTATTATCGTAGATCCACAAATCCGTCGCAGTGTTGCTGAAATATTTGAGAGATTTTCTCTTGATGTTGTGACACTCTCTCATGCAGAAATTGATTCGACTGCCACATTTGAAGTAATGGGCTCTATTTCAATCCAAACACAAGAAACAAATAACTAAAAGGGTAAAAATGAAAAACAGAACTATTCATCATCTTTCACATATTGATTTAGACGGCTACAGCTGTCAACTGGTTATGCAATATACACCATACAAAAAATTTAACTACAACTCCAATTACGGAGCAGAAGTGAAACAAAAACTTGAGCTTATGCTAGAAAATATCAGAAAAGCCAAAGAAAAAGCCTATATCCTCATCACAGACCTGAATCTTACAGCAGATGAATCTCGTTGGCTCAGTCATGAAGTAAAAAAAATGAATGACAGTTCTTTTGATGTGCAACTGCAACTTCTTGATCATCACGGAAGCGGAGAAGAGAGTGCAAAAAAACATGAGTGGTATTACCTTGATACAAGCCGTTGCGCAACAAAAATCACTTATGACTATGCAAAAGAAAACTTTGAATTCAACGAACCTGCATGGATGGAAAAATATGTGGATGTAGTCAATGCGGTAGATTTATGGAAACAGGAAGAACATGATAATTTTGAATACGGAAAAGTCTGTATGCGTCTTGTCACAGAGACAAAAGAACTTAACCGCATTATGTTTCCTGATGAAGACTCAAACTACAAACTCACACTGTTGCATGAAGCGGCAAAATTCATTCATGAACCGGATGCTCCCATTTTACTTGATGAAAAAATCCACTCTTTAAAAAAGAATTTTTTCAGACGGGACAAAGATGATACACTTGACAATCTTGCCACACGATATGTAGTTGAACTTCTGGGCAAAGCCCGTAGTGAAAAAACAATCTATTACAAAGGATACAGAGGCTATCTGAGTTATGGAATAGGAAATACCTCCATAGTCGGCAACGGATTTTTAACAGCCTACCCTGAATATGATTTCATAGTAGATGTAAGCTACCGGGGGACGATGAGTCTGCGGGCAAGTGATAAAGTCAGTGTTGCACAGATATCAAAAGAGTGGGCAAACGGTGGAGGACATCCAAATGCTGCCGGAGGAAGAATCATGGGATTTAAAGAGCAGTTTCGTTATGACAAAGTAAAACAGCAGATTGAAAAAGTCATCAATGACAAAGAAGCGGTTGCCGGTGATTTGGAATACAAAAAAGAGGATTTGGACTAAGGGCTGATTTATCTTTTTTGAGAATTTATAAAATAACGCTCCACTCCATTGGCCAAGCCCTGTGCCATTGTTTTTTGGTAGCTCCTGCTTACAAGCCGTCTGGCTTCTGTCGGATGTGTTATAAATCCGACTTCTACCAGTACAGACGGCATTTGGGCTCCTACAAGTACCCAGAACGGTCCTTCTCTCACACCTGCATCTTTCACATTTTTATATCTGCTTTTAAGTGTTGAAAGTGCCCCTCTTTGTAAATCAATTGCCAGCTTATTCGATGCAACAATATTATGGGAATTTATTGTGTTTAAAAAGCTTTGCTTCCCATAATAATCCATCTCGTCCAAATCTGCCGAATTTTCCATTTCTGCTACTTTTTTTGCCCTGCTTGAACGGGATGTTGAAAGGAAATAACACTCCAGTCCACAAACTTTTTTGGCATCTTTGCGTCCAACCGCATTGGCATGGATACTGATAAAAATATCTGCATTTTTTCTATTCGCATATTTTGTTCTGTTTCTTAATTTTATAAAACGATCACTGTCCCGTGTCATGTAAACCGTAAAACCTCTTGCACGAAGTATACGTTTTAACTCTCTTGCTATACTTAAGACCACAATTTTTTCTCTGTATTTTCTGTATCCTATAGCTCCCGGATCTTTTCCGCCATGCCCTGCATCTATGACTATAATTTTATTTCTATCCAGTCTTTTAGGTGATTTTTTCTTGTATTTGTGACGTGCTATAGCATTCTTTGTTTTGTGAGACTTATTGATGATTTTTATAGAAAGTTCTTTGCCTTTTTTGAAAAAACGGATTTTTAAAGGAGTTTTGTTTTGAATAACCAACCGTAATGTATTTGGATTGTACTGCGCCAACTTGATTTTATCAACACCCTCTTGTTTAAGAGTATTTGACTTCTTCAGCATGGAAGCATGTATATCAAAAACATATTTATAGATGCTCTTTTTTTTATCACTGAGCGTAAAGTAGTTCACCTGTTTCTTTTGAAGATTTTTATCAAACTGCAATACCAGTCTTTTATTATAAAAGCGAACTGATTTCAACTTATGTGAAGATGTGACTTTAATCTTTTTTTTGGCTTTGTGATTCTTTTTGGAAGCATGAGAGAGGTGTTTATACTCCTGTTCATATCTTTTTACATCAATATGTAATTTATGTCCACTGGAAATTATCCCTTTAAGAGCAGCATATTTAAGTTTGTTATCTCCGTTCAACAATGCTCTTAAATAGAGATTTTTATAATCATTATATGCACGAAACTGATTGCTTTTACTCGAAGATTTTAAAAAAGAATCTGCCCTTTTTAAAATCTCCTGATCATTGACGGCGTATAAAGCAGTAATAAAAAAAAGTATGAGAGCAAAAACTTTTATCATACAGTATTATTCACCCTGCATAAGCTTGTCAATAAGTTCTTTTACTGTAATAATTTCATTTAATTTATAACCGTTTGTTCCTGAGAAAAAGAGCCCTGTTTCCAAATTGCCCTCATAAGCATCACTTAATCTGTCTGCAATACAAAAACCGACAATTTTAGCCTCTTCTCCCCGGTTACACGGTGCAACACAGTTTGAGATACACTTGATTGCAGGACCTTCTCTTTTTTCTACCATATGTGTAAGATTTGTCACAACTCCCTGTGCAGGATATCCCACAGGAGAACTCATCAGTTTGATATCACCCTCTTTTGCATCAAGAAGGACTTTTTTAAAGTTTGCGTGTGCATCACACTCATAAGTGCCGATAAAACGTGTTCCCATTTGAACACCGCTCGCACCGAGTTCTATTATAGCTTCTATATCGTTTTTGTCCCAAACACCACCTGCAGCAATTACCGGCATGCCACCCCATTGCGCAGCTTCTTCCACAACAGGTTTTACAAGATTTTCCAACTGATATTCCGGCATTGAACACTGCTCATAGGTAAATCCCTGATGCCCGCCACTTTTGGGACCTTCAAGAATAACTGCGTCGGGAAGACGGTTATATCGTTTTTGCCATCTTTTACAAATAATTTTCAAAGCTTTTGCCGATGAGACTATCGGGACAAGCGCAACATCGGGATACCCCTCTGTAAACTCTGGCATATTTGTAGGCAGTCCTGCACCTGTAATTACAATATTGATACCGGCTTCACAGGCATCACGAACAACACGCCCATAGTCATTGATAGCATACAAAACATTTGCGGCCAGAGGTTTGTCACCACAAATTTTTCTGGCATTTTTTATAATTTCAGTAAAGCCCTCTTTTGAATAAAAATTTGCTTCGCTTAATGGTCTGTCTGAAACTAATTTCTTTGCAAATTCTTTATTTTTATAGTATCCTGTTCCAACCGAACTGATAACACCCAGGGCACCCTCTTTTGAAACAGTACCAGCTAACTGATCCCAGCTGATACCAACACCCATACCACCTTGTACTATTGGCTTTTCTATCTCATATTTACCAATTTTTAAAGACTTGAAACTCATTTTATTTAACCTTTAACTTTGCAAATTTTCTTTTTCCAACCTGTAACAGGTACTCTCCTGATGA
>JALSKR010000067.1 GCA_026988735.1 Sulfurimonas sp. | reverse complement strand
TACATAAATTCGCTTGTTGCAATGGCTATATTTGTTTTAAATCTTTTTGAAAAATCATCACGTTCAAGCATACGCGCCACTGTCAGATTTGAAGCAAGCGCTATTAAATCAGCTGCACTCATTTTTCCCAGCCAGTCATCGTTATAAACTATATCAGTTTTACTTTCATCTAAAATTTTAAATGCCTGTGTCGTATAACTCTCAATATTTTTGATTATATCTTCTTTTGATAAAACTTTTCGTGTGGCATTTTTTCCGGTCGGATCACCAATAGTTGCCGTAAAGCTCCCTATAAGAAACTGTACCCTTGCCCCATATTTTTGGAATGTTGCAAGTTTTTGCAAAAGAACAGTATGTCCAAGATGCAGGTCCGGTGCAGTCGGGTCAAATCCCGCTTTTACCGTATATGTCTTTCCCTCTTGAAAATAAGCTTTTAAAAGTTTTTCTATTCTTTCGTTGTCAATAATCTCTGCACAACCTCTGTTTATCTCTCTTAAAGCTTCATCTATCATTTTTTTCTCTCTATATTTATTTAATTTTTATAAGCATCATCAGTTCTCACCAAATTGACAACTTTTATTTTAGACTCTATTTTAGCACGAAGTGAATTAATATCAGCTTCTTTTGCCTCAAAAACAAGTTCACAGTACTTAATATAATCAGCACTCTCTTTGCCCAGTTCAATTGCATTTATATCCACATCCAATTTAACCAGAAAACTCAAAAATTCAGCCAAAGCACCTTTTTCATTATGCAAAGAGGCAATCAGTTTATATCGGTAAATTTTTTCCTGTTTCCAGCGGACAAATACCATTGGTTCATGCTCATCAAGCATTTTTGTAGCATTGTTACACAGTTTGTGATGGACATGCACCTTTGTTTTATCCAAAAATCCCATAATTTCATCCCCGTGTTTGGGATGACAGCAATAATCAAATACTATGTCGGTAACATTTGTTGTAGAATATATCTCAATACCTGCAACTTCATACCGTTTCAGTTTGAATCTGTGTCGGGAAATAAACTTTTTAAATCTGTTGTTTTTACTTATTTCAACTATATATTTATGAATAACATTCTTAAAATGTTCTATGTCATTAGGAATAGAAGTAACACTGTCACAATGATGTTTCATAAACCATTCCTGTACTCTTGCAAAATTCAGCTTCATCGCAGTTGCGACAATACTCACTGCTACTTTTGCATTGAGATCACGTATTCTTGCATTGCAGTTTAATTTCATATTTGTTTTGGCTTTTGATGTTTTTACCGCATCAATCCAGGAACATCTCGTAACAATTTCATCTCCGGTAATTATTTTTACTATATCACCATTATTAAGCTCGCTCATTAAAGAAGCTTTTGTTTTATTGATTAAAGCACTCACAGCTTTATTTCCGACTTCAGAGTGTACTGCGTAAGCAAAATCAAGTGCCACTGCTCCACGTGGAAGCGTAAAAGCGTCACCCGATGGAGAAAAAACTGAAATATCTTCAGAATATAAATCATTCTTTATCAATGCATAAAAATCTTCAACAGATTCATTTTGATACTGTAGACTGTCCAACCAGTCCAGCTTGATATTATTGCCACCGCTTTTATACTTCCAGTGTGCAGCAACTCCGAGTTCAGCAGTTTTATGCATGTCATAGGTTCGAATCTGTACTTCAAAAATCGCCGCATCATGAAAAACAGTTGTATGAATGGTCTGGTATCCATTGTCTTTTGCAACAGCAATATAATCTTTAAAACGTGATGCAAGCGGACGAAAATTCAGATGAATAAGTCCCAAAATCGTATAACACTTTACAGGGTCTGTTGTAAGAATCCGAACAGCTAAAAGATCCAGTACCTCATCAATACTCACACCTTTTCTCTGCATCTTCAGATAAATAGAATATTTATGTTTGATTCTTGACAAAATTTCAAAATCATCTTCACAAAAGCCATTTTTCACAAGAATCTTCATAATTGATTCTTTGATTGCATCGAGTTTCATTTCAATAGCATGATAGTTTGTCTGAAGATAATTTTCTATTTCCTGTTTTTCTTTAGGAAATAAATAGCCAAAGCTTAAATCTTCAAGTATATTTTTTAAAAATGAAATTCCCAATCTGTGTGCAATAGGTGCATATACAACCAGTGTCTCTTCAGCTATTCGTTTTTGCTTATGAGGAGCTAAGGCATCAAGGGTGAGCATATTGTGCAGTCTGTCACACAGTTTGACTACAAGAACTCGTACGTCATGAATACTGGCAATGAGCATTTTTCTAAAAGAGAGTGCTGACACTACAAGCTTTTCATCAGAGTTCGAGGGAATAAGTTCATGATCTCTAATCGTATCTATTTTTGTAAGCCCCTCTACCAAATGGGCAACATCCTTACCGAACAAATTTTCTATATGTTCAATGGTAACAGGAGTGTCTTCAACAACATCATGCAATAAAGCGGCAATGGCCATCGATTCATCATTGGTAATCGTTGCAACAATAGAAGCTACTAAAATGGGATGGATTATGTAAGCTTCACCACTTTTTCTAAACTGCCCTTCATGTGCTTTTTTAGAAAAGTCTAATGCTTTTTCAAGTGGTTCACTTTGAGGTATTTGAGAAAAAAGATAAGAAATTGCAGATTCAACATCATCTATATGCTTAATCTGTTCTATATCAATTTGACTCAAAGGCAAGAACTTATTTCTCTTTGTCTGTAAAGCCTTTGACTTTAATAAGTCCTTCAGCTATTTCCATAAGTGCCAAATCGGTTGACTTGATACTGCTTGTGTTGACATTCAATTTGCTTGGAGCACCGTTTTCAAGTTCATCACATCTTTTTGCAACTGCAATTGCCAGTTGATATCTATCCATACTCGGATTTTCATCTAAAACTTTCGCTGTTAATTCTTCAACTTTCATTTTCTGTTTTTCCTTTAGTTTATTTTACTATTGAGCAATTACTCATATTGCCGTTTAAAATATCCAATAAGTTACCTTGCTTAGACATATCGCAGACAATAATAGGCAAGCTGTTGTCTTTTGCCAGTGCTATTGAGGTGTCATCCATAACTTTTATATGATCCTGCAATGCCTGGTCATATGTCAGTTCGGACAGTTTTACCGCATCCGGATATTTGGCAGGATCCTTGTCATATACACCGTCAACTTTTGTGGCTTTAATGATAACTTCCGCACCGATTTCAACAGCTCTGAGCGTTGCTGCAGTATCTGTAGTAAAAAACGGATTTCCTGTTCCTGCTGCAAAAATAACAACACGCCCCTTCTCAAGATGGCGTGTTGCCTTACGATTAATATACGGTTCAGCAATTTGCTCCATTTTTATAGCGGTTTGCATGCGTACCTGCAATCCTGCATGCTCACAAGCCTCTTGCATTGCCACGCCGTTTATAACAGTTGCCAGCATGCCCATATAGTCTCCGGATGTACGTTTGATAATTCCATCTTGCGCAGCAGTAACACCACGAATGATATTCCCGCCTCCGATTACTATACCGACTTCTATACCTGCATCAACAAGAGTTTTAATCTCCTGGGCAATATACTTTAAAATCTTTGTATCGATTCCATGACCTGCTTCTCCAGCAAGAGCTTCACCCGAAAATTTAACTAAAACACGTTTGTTTGCCATGCATATACCTT
>JALSKR010000066.1 GCA_026988735.1 Sulfurimonas sp. | reverse complement strand
TATTGAAGAGTTAAAAAAACTGCAACAGCAGGTTCGTGATGACACTGTTGCCTTTGAAAATCTTGAGTATGATATTTCTATTTTACTTACATTTGCCTATGCAGAAGAGAAAATATATGAATCTGTCAAACTTGCTATGAAGACACTTATAAGAGAAAAACAGCGCTTTATGATTGCCAATAATTTTGCAGCACAAGAGCAAAAAAGAGCACAAGAAAATATAAAAACTGTTCACATGATTAAAGATGCTATTAAAAGCTCACGCATCGTCTCTTACTTTCAGCCAATCATCAATAATAATACACAAAAGATAGCAAAATATGAATCTTTGGTCCGACTTGTTCAAGAAGACGGCAAAGTTCTCTCTCCTTACTTCTTTTTAGAGACCGCAAAAAGAAGTAATTATTATCTTAAAATTACAAATATTGTTCTTGAACACTCTTTTGGCATTTTACACCGTTGCAAAGCTGACATATCCATCAATCTTTCAGCTTTGGATATTGAGATGCCAAGTATGCGGACAAAAATTTTGTCCTTACTCCAACAGTATAAAAATGAAGCACACAGGATTGTTTTCGAACTGCTTGAAGATGAAGGAATCAAAGACTTTGATACAGTCAAACAGTTTATATCAGAGATGAAGTCCTATGGCGCTAAAATAGCCATTGATGATTTTGGAGCCGGATATTCCAACTTTGAGAGACTGCTGGATTATCAGCCTGATATTCTTAAAATAGACGGATGTCTGATACGGGACATAGAAACAAGCAACTACTCTCTTTCTGCCGTCAAAAGTATCGTCACCTTTGCAAAAGAGCAGAAGTTGCAGACTGTAGCAGAATTTATTGAGAATAAAGCTATATTTGAAATTGTTAAAGATCTTGGAATTGACTTTTCCCAAGGATACTATTTTGGTAAACCGGAGCCACTGTCATGAAAAATATTTTAGTTATTGAAGACTCTCGCACTATAAACAATATCATAAAAAAAGAGTTGACACTTTTGGGTTTTGATGTCTCACAGGCTTACACTTTAGCCGAGGCAAAAGAGTTTTTAACAACATTGAAATTTCAACTCATCATTTTGGATTTACATCTTCCTGACGGAGAAGGTTCTGAGCTCATCGCACATATACAGTCTCTCACAAAAACAAAAGTTATTATACTTACATCTTCACAAGATGCAGATCTGCGAGAAGAGTTGTTTCAATACGGCATCCTCGACTACATACTAAAAGACACCAACTTTTTATATTCACTCTCTGAAATAGTTAAAATCATTCATACCATCAATACAAAAGAAAAAGATAAAGTTTTGGTTGTTGATGATTCAAGGTTTATCTGCAAGCAGATAAAAACAGTTTTAGAACCCAGAAACTATAATGTACAAATTGCACTCAAAGCAAAAACTGCCTTTGAAAAACTCAAAAAAGAGAAGTTTAATCTCATCATTTTGGATATGGAACTCCCCGATATTCATGGCTTGGAATTTTTAAAACTGATTCGCAGAGATAATCGTTTTTTATCTATCCCTATCATCGTTCTCTCGGGAACTGCTACGCCTGAAATCATCCGGGATGTTTTAAAAAACGGCGCCAATGACTTTTTGAAAAAGCCTTATGTCGCTGAAGAGTTTATACTCAAAGTTGATTTATGGATAGATTACTTCAAAAAAGAAGAGGCGTTAAAAGAGCTAAATACTCAATTCAGCTTTATAAATAACAATCTTGAACGCCTTGTTTATGAAGAAGTGGAAAAAAACAGAAAAAAAGATGAACTCATGTTTACACAGTCTCGTCATGCCCAAATGGGTGAAATGATAGCTATGATAGCCCATCAGTGGAGACAGCCTCTCAATGCAATGGCAACAGCGGCAATCGTCCTTGAACTCAAAGCACAAAACAACAAACTCGATGAAACAGAAGCAAAAAAAATCTCTGAAAAACTGCAAAATTATATCAATTATCTGAGTCACACCATTGATGATTTTCGAAACTTTTTCAGACCGCAAAAAGAGAAAAAAGTTACTGACTTTGAAAAGATACTCCACACAGTTACTGCCCTGGTGCAATACAGTCTGGAACAGAAAAATATAGCCTTTGAGCAAACAACTGATGACCCACAGGAGTTTTTTGCATATGAGAATGAACTTGTGCAGGTTGTGCTCAATATTATAAAAAATGCACAGGATGCCCTGGTTGAGAAAAACATCAGCAATCCAAAGATTACTTTGGAGATTCGCAAAAACACTTTACATGTAAGAGATAACGCCGGAGGCATTCCTTCTGATATACTGGAGAAAATATTTCAACCCTATTTTTCCACAAAAACAGAGAAAAACGGAACGGGGCTTGGTCTGTATATGTCACAAATGATTGTAGAAAAGCACAGTGGAGGAAAACTTTTAGTGAAAAATACAAAAAAGGGTGCCGAATTTATCATAGAAATGCCAAAGTATGAAGGAGCGGCAGATGCTAAAAAATAGTTTTCTTGTTGTACTGCTTGCTTTTTTATACTATGCAAGCGGAACACTCAGCCTTAATCTTTTAAACGGAGACGCTATCGTCAATGTCGGGCTTTTTGCAGCAGAGGGTATCGCTCTGGCATTTGCCCTGTACTTTGGAAAAAAAGTTCTTTTAGGCATTTTTTTAGGACAGTTTTTCTTGGCTTTTGGTAATGACATTTCATTTATGGCATCTTTTGGTATTGCCGTAATTAACACAACAGAAGCCTACCTGGCTATAGTGCTTTTTAAAAAATTTCATCTCCATACAAATTTAGAAAAATTTCGTGATATTTTCGGTCTGGTTTTAATGATATTTTTTATATTGCAGCCTTTTAGTTCTTTACTCTCAAACACTCTGTTACTCATATCGCATCAGATGCCACATGAACACTTTCTTCTTTATATTTTTTCATGGTGGTTTGGCAATGTTATGGGGCAGTTGGTTTTTACACCTTTTTTGCTACTCCTTTTTACGCACTTTAAAAAGATACAATGGAAAAGTTTTGTTCTTTATGGAATACTTTTTAGCGTCTATTTGTATCTGCTCCAGATAGTATTTCGCATAGAAAACACTCTTTTGCTTTTGAGTTTGTCACTGCCTGCTGTAGCACTGGTTAGTGCGTATAAAGGTTTGGTATATGGAACTTTGTTCAATGTGCTTGTAGCCACCATTGCATCCTATGCAGTCTATTTGGATATTGGTGCCTTTGCTATAAATAATCATATTGACAATGTCATCAATTACAACCTTTTTGTTTTGGCACATATCTCCCTGACATTAACCATAGGAACACTTATGGAAG
>JALSKR010000065.1 GCA_026988735.1 Sulfurimonas sp. | reverse complement strand
AGGCTAACTTTTGTGTCAGAGTATTTCCTTTGATATTTATTTTTTCATCAAACACATTCACACCCGGTATATAGGGTTTAAAACTTTTAATATCTTCCAAATTGCCTTCACCTGTAACTTTGACAGTGACATTCACTGCTTCATTAGGATTGATCTGCAGTTTGTCGGCAGTCGCTTCAATTGTAAAGTTTCCGACTATTTTTGCATTATTAGGCAAAGGCTTTACATGTAACTCCACTGGATTTGAAAAATAGCTTTTCCATTTTATCTGAGGCATAAAACCTCCCCAGACATCCCTTGAAGAGATTCTTGTCGCAATTTTGAGCTGTGCCGGTTTAATCGTAAGATTTCCTTCTCTTTGCGGAGCCAGTCTGTAGCTTGCTTTTGTGATGATAAATCCGTCTTTTTCGGTTCTTGTTGCCTGTGATTCGCCTTTGATCCAAAAGCCTTTGAAATCGGGCGCTATAAATTTACTGTCAACGGCTTCGGCATCTTTTTTCTGTTTCAGCACCAGATTGAGGGTAAACGGTTCCCCCACAAACAGTTCTGTTTTGGAGGGAATCAAATTCAGTACAAAATCGGCATTTTTATCCTGTATTGCCGGTTTTACCGTTACTTTTACACTGTTGGAGCGCTCTGTTTTGCCGTCCACATCAACACTCACCGGTGAGATTACACAGCTTTTTTGCGGCATAAACTGGTAACTCAGTACATAACTTTTTTTATAGTCATTGTTTATCATCTGAATACTTGTCTGAGAACTTGTCCCCAGGACATTGCTGCCGCATATTGTACTGATAACCGGTTTGTTCACTTCACCGCCTGTGATTGTCAGGGTATAGGTTGCCACCTCTCCGCTGACAACACTTTTAGGATAAACTTTTGCCACAACCTTTGCATATATTGTCGTTGCAAGCAGACTAAAAATTATTACTATTTTACCAAGGTTTTTCATTGCTGTTTTCCTTCTTCATATTACTTTGGTTTAATCTGTATAAATACGTACTCTGCCTATTATTTAAACTTTTGAGCCATTTTGCTTCTTCTGCATCACTCATCCTGTTTTTTATTTTCATACCTTTGGCACTTTGCGAAGCAGCAGCTTTTTTCTTTTGTTCATTTTTTTTCTTTTCTTTCTGCTTTTTGCCTTGCTTGTTCATTTTATTTTCTTGCTTTTTGTGCTCTTTTTCTTTCTTTTTTCCAGCCTGCTGCTTTTGTTGCTCATTTTGCTTTTTCTTAGCATTTTCTTCTTGCTGTTTTTTCTCTTCTTCACTTGGCTTTTGTGATTTTCTCTGCTCTTTTTTTTGATCTTTTTTATCAGAACCTTTTTTACCCTTTGAATCTTTTTTGTTCTCTTTTTGATCTTTCTTATTTTGCTGATATTTTTGGTTTTTCTGATCTTTTTTCTGATCTTTGTTTTTCTTTTTATTTTGCTTCTTATTTTGTTGCTGTTTTTTCTGCTCTTTCTTCTTGAGAGCTTTTTTCACAGCTTCAAGATTTTCTCTTGTCTCTTTATCTTCATGAAGTTTCAAAGATTCTTCATAAGATTCTATCGCCTTTTTCAAGCTTGCCTCATCGCCTATTTTTGCATAAGCATTTCCCATATTTGCAAAGTTCTTTGCACGCGAAACTTTGTCATTAAATGTTGCTTTTTCATAATTTTTTATTGCTTCTTTATATTTTCCTACTTTATATAAAGCATTGCCGGCATTATAATAACTTTCATTATGATTGGCATGTTTGGCATACTCATCATATATCTTTGCAGACTTTTCATAGTTTTTTTGCTCATAAGCCTTTTTTGCTTCATCAAGATGTATAAAATCCAACAGTCCCGCATATGACGGGACAGAACTTCCAAGCAACATACCTATGATGAACAATCCTGGTACCTCAACTTTTACCCGTTTACTCATTGAAGATGTAGCGATAAGCAGTAACAACAGTGCCAAGCCTAAAGGATAGTAAAAAAGCGGTATGTACTTTTCTATCTGCTCAGACTTTAACTCTTTTTTCTTACTGTGACGCTCTATTTCTCTCAGCATCGCTTTGACATCGGCATCAGAATTTACTCCTTGAATATAGACACCACCTGTCTTTGTTGCCAAATCTGCAATCTTTTCGTTGAGTTTTGAGACAATAATTTTTCCGTTTTGTTTAATAAACTCACCGTTTTCAAGTTTTATCGGTGCACCCTGCGGTGTTCCTATTCCCAATACAAAAACTGCTATACCTTTTTCCTTCGCAAAAGCAATCTCTTGTGAAAAATCTTTTTTATCTCCACCGTCAGTCAATAAAAGCAAATACTTCTTTGAGTCTTTTTTTATGCTTTTATCAACAACCTGCAACATCGACATAAAGTCGGTTCCCTGCTCGGTTATAGAATTTGTATCAAGTTTTTTCAGTAAAAAAGCAACAGCTTCATGGTCAAAACTCAGCGGCGAAACCAGATAAGAGTTTTTTGCAAAAGCAATAACCCCTATACGCTCATTCGGCGCTAATTGCAATAACTGCAAAGCCTTTTGTTTTGCCAGTTTCAATCTGTTTGGATAGACATCTTCTGCCAACATCGAGTCCGATATATCCAAAGCTATCATAATGTCAGCACTTTTTGCAGTCACTTCAATTTTTCCGTCTTTTATAACCGGTCCAGCCAAAGCTATGGTCATTAAAACAGCTATAAGAAAAAAGAGAGCATTCCTTGCTTTAAGCGTCAAGGTATTTGAGGATACTCTCAGTTTTTGCATTACCTCACTTGAAAAAAATGTCGCATGTGCCTCTTTTTGCGTCAATAACAATCCAAAAAGTATAAAAATCAACGGTAACATATAATATAAAAATTCAGGATGTAAAAAACTCATAACAGACTTCCTCTTTTGTTTCGTACATAAACATATAGCAGCAAAGAGAGCAATGCTATAAACAACGGATAAAAATAGTAATAATTTTTATATGAAAATGTCTCATTTTTTATCTCTGATTTTTCCAGTTCATCAATTTTTTTATACACCTCTTTAAGCTGCAAGGCATTTGATGCACCAAAGGCCACACCGCCTGTCTCTTTTGCTATTTTCATCAGTACGACTCTGTTGTACTCATCAGGCGCGCCTATACCGATTGGGTAAACCTTTACACCCTCTTTTTTGGCTATATCCAGTGCTACATCCAGAGGAATTTTGTCCACTCCTGCAGTTGAGTAGCCGTCTGTGAGTAAAATAGCCACTTTTGATTTTGCCTTACTCATTTTCAAGAGATTCACACCCTGCGCCAATGCCTCATACAAAGCTGTGTATTTTCCTGCCATGCCA
>JALSKR010000064.1 GCA_026988735.1 Sulfurimonas sp. | reverse complement strand
AAAACATTGGTTTCAATGCTGCAACTGGCGAATATGTAGATATGTTTGAAGCGGGTATTATCGATCCGTTTAAGGTTGAGCGTGTTGCTCTTACAAATGCAACTTCTGTATCTAGTTTACTACTTACAACAGAGGCAGCAATTTTTGAACTTCCAAAAGAAGAAGCTCCAGCAGCAGACATGGGAGGAGGAATGCCTCCACAAATGGGAATGCCGGGTATGATGTAAGAAGCAGTGAGTAAAAAAACTGTCTCCCTGGTTCTTGGAAGTGGTGGTGCCCGTGGCCTAGCCCACATCGGCATCATCAGATACCTCGAAGAAAACGATTACGAAATAAAATCTGTTTCAGGATGTTCTATCGGTGCACTTGTTGGTGGCTTTTATGCAGCCGGTGTATTGCCTGTTTATGAAGAGTGGCTCAAAAAGATAGACACCCTTGAAATGCTAAAGTTACTTGATTTTAAAGGTTCCGGAGGCATTGTATCAGGTAAGAAACTGATGCAAAAGCTTCAAGATCTGCTTGGTGACTGCCTCATTGAATCTTTAGACATAAAATTTACAGCTGTCTGTACAGACATAGAAGCTGAGAAAGAAGTATGGATAAACAGTGGTTCTCTGTTAAGTGCCATTAGAGCTTCCATCTCTCTACCTCTTTTTTTCACTCCTTTTATTACACCATCAGGAAAAAAACTTGTTGATGGTGGTGTACTCAATCCTGTTCCTATTGCTCCGACATTTCATGATCATACAGATCTGACAATTTCAGTAAATTTAGGAGGAGAAGCTGCTCCTGATTTACCGATAAAAAAACGCCGGCGTAACAATAGTTCGATACCCCAAAAGTTCCAACAGTATCTTAAAAATATTTCATTACCGGATACACTTATAAAAGAAGAAAGTATGTATACCATTGCAGACAAATCTTTTGAAACACTCCAGGGTGCACTTGCCCGTATGAAGCTTGCAGCATATCCTTCAGATATTGAAATTGATATACCAAGAAACCTTTGTGGTACTTTTGATTTTGACAAAGCAGAAGAATTAATAGAGTATGGTTACAATTTATGCAAAAAAAGAACTGATTTATAATTTATTGTCTTATAATGACTACACTTATACATAGCTAAGCAAATGAAGGAAAACAGATGAGTAATAAAATTTTCATAATAACAGTCTTTATAGGAAATATTGCATTTGGCGCTGTATTACCAAAAATCGATCTGCAGGGAACAATTAATGCTAAAAGCACAAACAGTTTCAGAGAAAAAGTAACCAAACAGCTTTTCGAGTATGGTCTTGACAAAAGAATTGCAAAAGCAAACGTTGACAATACACTTTTTCATGAGGATTCTCTCAATGAGTTAATGACAAAAAACATCCTCAAAAACATCCCTTTGCTCAAAGATGAAGATATACTAAACTTTATCACACAGGCTGCCTTACGAAAAAGAAGAGTCGATTTGAGTTCATATGCCACACTTGTTTCTTTAGTGCAAAAGCACGCAACTGCTTTCATGGACAAAGAATTAATCTCACAGATAGAACAGACAAGCATTGAAAATGAAAAATTAAAATCAATGAAGGTTTTTGTTTAAATGAAAATTGAAAATCCGTTTGAGTCAGGGCATATAAAAAACTATATTTTGCTTTATGCAAGTGTTGTCGCGATAATGATCTTGTTTTTCTTTGCTTCAACACTCTTTCAGGAAGATACAAAAAAAATAGAACAAAAGAGTTTTAATACAAAAACACCTGAACTGAAAAAACCACAGACTGCAAACAAAGAAACATCTGTAAAAGAAAAAAAGTTTAAATTGCTACAGACAAATTACTAAAATGTAAAACTACTCTTTCGTCACTATATACAACTGTTCGTGGCCGAGTTTCTTTAAAATATCCATAACATTCACAAAATCCTGAAACTTGGACTCTTTGTCACTTCTGAGCACTACAGTCTGGTCTTTGGAAACAGCAGAAAGCTTTTGCTGTAACTCTTTGAGATTTACTTTCTCTTTGTCAAAAAAGATTTCACTTTTTGCATTCACATAAACCGTAACCTCTTTTTTTGTGTCCTGTTTTTCTGTCGCTTTTGCTTCTGGCAGATTCACAGGAATAACACCCTGCTTTATAAAAGTAGCTGTTGTAAGTACCATGACAAGTAGAACAAGCATAATATCTATAAAAGGAATGACATTGATCTGGTCAAACTTTTTAAACTGTTTTTTACACTTCATGGGCCACATCAAACTTTGTTAAAATTCTTTCGACTTTTCTCAGCAAAATTGTATAGGCTACAATAGCCGGCATAGCCACAACAAGCCCCATTGCCGTAGCTTTGAGTGCAAGGGCGAGTCCTATCATGATTTTTTTGGCATCCACCGCACCCAAATCACCCAAAGTGTAAAAAGTAATCATAATTCCGATAACTGTTCCAAGCAGACCGACATAGGGCGCATTGGTTCCAATGGCACTGATGACGTTAATATTGTCTGTCAAATCAAGCTCTAAATTATCTCTGTGTTTATAATCTTCTATGCGTACACTTTTGTAAAACATCATTCTTTCGATAAAAAGCCATAAAGTAACAATACTCATAAGAATCAAGGTTCCCATAACACCATAATCAAGGGCCTGCTCTGCATATGTCATTATATCATTTGTTATTTGCATTCATATTCCTGTTTAAATTTTAATTCTACTGTTGTTCCAATATTTTTCGATGACTGCAACAGTAATTCTATATTGTTTCTTTCACAAAATCTTTTGACAAGATTCAACCCTATGCCAAAACCCTGCATATTTTTGTTTGACTGGTAATAGTTATCAAAGATACGAACAAGTTCAACCTCATCCATACCTATTCCGTAATCTTTTATTTTTATACTCTTGTTTTTTACCTCAATATCTATATTTCTTGAAGTGCCTGAGTATTTTACCCCATTATCAATAATATTGTCAATTACTTTACCCAAACCTTTTTGATCACTCAATACAGGCATTTTTTCCAGCACAAGATTAAAATTCATTTGAGGATATATCTTTTTTACAAAGGCAACTCTCTGTTTAACCAACTCATCAGCAAAGAACTCCTCTTGTATCTTTTGATTTGTCTGCATCTTAATCAGATAATCAAGTTCGTTATAACGCTCTTTGAGCATCATGCAGGCTGTATTTATACGTCCGATACGTTTGAGTATTTTCTCATCATGACAATTTTTGCTTAAAAGCTGTGTCGTTGTTGTAATAGTACTGATGGGAAGATTCAACTCATGCAAAGTCTCTTTTGAAAGGTTTTGCAACTCTTGAACATACTCAGCCAGGGGGTCAACTGCAAGTTTGGATATAA
>JALSKR010000063.1 GCA_026988735.1 Sulfurimonas sp. | reverse complement strand
AGTTATCATGTGGTGATTGATGCGAGTATGATTCGCAATACCTTGCAGACAAATATGCATGAATCTATGGATCTTGTCACACTCAAACAGGTGTTATATTTTCTCTTTTTAGGTCTTTTGCCATCTTATTTTGTATATAAGGCAAAAATAGAATATAGACCGTTTAAACAGGAATTTTTGGCGCGTTTGAAGCTTATAGGAATATCTCTGGCAGTTATTATCGCGTCAGTATTTTTGTTCAGTAAGTTTTATACATCTTTTGTGAGAGAACACAAGCCCTTGCGTTACTCTATAAACCCTGCTTATTGGATGTACTCTATCGGCAAATATGTCAATCTGACATTTAACAGTGGTCCGCTTGTTGTCAAGCCTATAGGACTTGATGCCAAAGTAGTCAATGATGACAACCGTAGCAAACTTGTCATTATGGTTGTCGGTGAAGCAGCGAGAGCAGATCATTTTAGTCTTAACGGGTATGAGCGAGATACAAATCCGCTTTTAAGCAAAGATGATGTTGTCGACTTTACTGATTTTTACTCATGTGGTACCTCTACGGCAGCTTCTGTTCCCTGTATGTTTGCAAAATACGGCAAATCAGACTACAGCTACAAAAAAGGGATAAGCACCGAAAATGTTCTCGATGTGTTGAAGCATACAAAAGATGTGGCAGTTCTTTGGAGAGACAACAACTCTGACTCAAAAGGAGTGGCTCTGCGTGTGCGGTATGAAGATTATAAAACTTCGAAAAACAATACTGTATGCGTGGAAGGAGAGTGCAGAGATGTCGGTATGCTTGTTGGACTTGACAAGTTTATAGAAAAAAACAAAGGCAAGAATATTTTAATTGTTTTGCATCAGATGGGTAATCATGGTCCCGCATACTACAAACGCTATCCAAAAGAGTTTGAAAAATTTACGCCTACATGTAAAACAAACCAGCTGGAAAACTGTACACAAGAAGAGATAAGAAATGCCTATGACAATGCAATTTTATATACAGACTATTTTTTAGACAAGACAATAGATTTTCTAAAGAAGTATGACAAAAAGTATGACACAGCCATGCTATATGTCAGTGATCATGGAGAGAGTCTGGGAGAGGGCGGTGTCTATCTGCACGGTTTACCTTACTTTATGGCACCAGATGCCCAGGTACATGTCGGCGCACTGATGTGGCTTGGGAAAAATATGGCGAAACAGATAAATGAAGCTGGATTACGAAAAAGAAAAGATGAGAAATATACACAAGATTCTCTTTTTCATACATTACTGGGTATATTTAATGTAAAAACAAAAGAGTACAACAAAAAGCTGGATATATTAAAAAATGACGATTAATCAGCAACTGGTTGTTACTTTTATAATACTGCTCTTTAGTATTGTATTCTTCGGTATCAGTAATGTTGATTTGAGTCTGCAGGACCAGTTTTTTAATTTTTCAACCCATAAATGGATTCTGTTTTGGGGAGAACAGCCTTACAAGTTTATATTTTACGACGGGATTAAAAAGCTGCTGATTGCATTTGCTGTGAGTCTGTTGCTTGCATTAATCTTTTTTAGAAAAACAAAACTGGTGAATGACTACAAAAGAGGCATGATTATTGTTATACTCTCTGCCATTTTTGTGCCGCTTATTGCAAGTTCTATAAAAGGAGAGACAAATATGCCCTGTCCCAAAGATGAAGTGAGATACGGCGGGGTTTATCCGAGAACAGCAGTGTGGCAAAACTATCCGCCGGAGTTTAAACTGCATCATCACAAAAGCAAATGCTGGCCTGCCGGGCATGCAAGCGGTGGATTTGCGCTTTTGAGTCTGATATTTTTATTTCACAAACGAAAAAACAAAATTATTGCCGGTACGGTTGCTTTGACAACAGGCTGGAGTATGGGGCTGTATAAAATGGTTATCGGTGATCATTTTTTCAGTCATACGGTCATTACGATGATACTTGCATGGCTGATAATATTACTCATCGCAAAGATAGTCAATAAAATTTACTCTTTATAATAATTGTGCTATTATAATGTAATTATAAATTTTTTCGTTAAGGTTTTTGGATGGATTTAGGTACGGTCATTGGTATTGTTTTGATTATGGCTCTTTTGCTAGGAGCCATGACAATGGGTGTTGGTGTCGGTGCATATATCGATATTCCTTCTGTTTTAATTGTTGTCGGCGGTAGTATCGGGGCTTTGATGATCTCCTTTAAGCCGGCTCAGATGAAAAAGTTTACCAAAGTTTTTATGAAGGCTATCAAGCCTGCTGAAGAAGATGTCGGTGAACTTATAAAAAAACTTGTAGAGTTCGCAACCAAGGCAAGAAAAGACGGTATTCTGGCTTTGGAAGGTGATGTAAACAACGAAGAGAATGAGTTCTTGAAAAAAGGTCTTTCCATGGCGATTGACGGTAGCGAACCTGATACGATTCGTGATTTGCTAGAGATTGATATGGAACAGACAAGTACCCGTCATAAAATTCATGCTTCCATATTTAACCAGTGGGCAGGACTTGCGGGTGCTATGGGTATGATAGGAACACTCATCGGGCTTGTTGCGATGCTTTTAAATATGGCAGATCCTTCGGCGATCGGTCCTTCCATGGCGGTTGCACTCCTTACAACCATGTACGGAGCGATGATTGGAAATATATTCGGGACGCCTATTTATAATATCTTGACTATTAGAAATGATGAAGAGACAATGCTCAAAGAGATGATACTTGAGGGTATTATGTCTATTCAGTCCGGTGATGCACCAAGAGTTCTTGAAGCAAAACTGCTTGCATATCTGGCACCTGCTGATCGTGTAAGCCAGTTTGAATAATGGACACTGTTAATGGGTAAGAAAAAATGTCCTGAATGTGAAGAGTGTCTACCTGCATGGCTGGCAGCGTTTGGAGACTTGATGTCTCTGCTTCTTTGTTTTTTCGTTTTACTTCTTTCTATGTCGAGTATGGATGCAAAGAAAATCTCTGAAGCCATCGGTTCTCTCTCAGGTGCTATGAGTGTTCTTGAAGGTGGTACGCAGACAGAAATTTCCAAAAAAAGAATGCTTGAAGCGACACCTATAGATTCTCAGGATGAAACAAGCGAAGTTGTCAACAGAGTACAGCAGGCTGCAACTGATGCAAATGAGATGATGGAAAAGACACAGTCTCCTGCAATTACAGTAAAAGAAGCGCAGGATGGTTTTGTCATAAAACTTCCCGCTACGCTTTTGTTTAAACCAGGAAGTGCTACGATAGAAAACCAGGATGCCTTGTTGTTTTTAAAACGCATTACGCTTATTATCCAAGAGTTACCCAATGATATGCTTGTTGATGTTCAGGGGCATACTGATGACAGGGACCCCGGGCCAA
>JALSKR010000062.1 GCA_026988735.1 Sulfurimonas sp. | reverse complement strand
CAAAGACAGTACCTATGCGCATTAGTTTATCGACCAAAGTTGCTGTTTCTATTTTTATCATTGCCACAGTCGGGGTTCTTGTCATTGTATTTTTGTCTTTTTCTCTTATGATGCAGTATTCCAAAGAAAATTCTCTGAAGCATCTTAATTTTGAACTTACACAAAACAAAGAGAGTATAGCAAACGACATTCGGCAAGTTGTCTATGATGCAAAAATTCTTTCCAAAAATGAAGATGTTACAGCATATTCACGGGCATTTTACAACCCTTTTAATTATGACAGACAGACAAACAGAACGCTAGAGAGTATACAGTCTTCTCTTGAAAAAAACTTTATAGCTCTTTTGTCGCATAATGATGCCTATTTTAATATTCGTCTTATATACAAAACAGGTTGGGAACTCCTGGTCACATACAAAGATAAACAGGGAGTGCATATTCAGAAGAAGAGTCTTTTACAGGACAAATCAGGAAAAAAATACTTTCAAGAAACAATAAAACTTCCTCCAGAAGAGGTTTCTGTTTCTGATATAACACTCAATAAAGAGTATGGACAGCTTTCCTATCCGCTTACGCCGACTATTCGCATCTCTTTGCCAATATATATTGATAAAAAACTCTTTGGTATGCTCATTATCAATGCAAACATCAATAAACTCTTTCGGGTGATTAAGCAATATGATGACACAAAAAGTCCAAAAAATATCTATCTTGCAGACAAAAACAAATACTATATTTACAATAAAGACCAAAGCAAAACATTTGGCTATGTGTTTGGGCATAAAGACTACAGGCTTGATCATGATTTTGACCTAAGCAAACAGAGCTATTATAAAGATGATATATTGTTTACCTATACAACACTTCACTATACAAAAGATAAATTCATATACATTGCACTTACATCTACAAGCAGTTTTTTACAAAAAGATTATGAAAACTTTATTCGATCACTCGCTCTTTACAGTCTTTTAGTCTCCTTACTTATTGCTTTGATATCTCTTGTGCTTGTACGCAGGCTTATCACACCGCTGAGTAAAATCACACAGGCTGCAAAAACCATTGCCAGTGGTGCGTCAAAAAAAAGCATAGATTTTAATACTGTTCATACAAATGATGAAATAGAAGAGTTGGCAAATTCTCTGCAGATTATGCTTCGAAAGCTAGAAAAGTCCAAGAAAGATGTTGAGAAAAAAGTACAAGAACGCACAGAAGAGCTCAACAGGCTCAATGAAACACTCGAACAGCTCGTCAAAGAAAAAACAAATGAAAATATCAAACAGCTTGAAACCCTGCAACAACAAAGCAAACTCGCCTCAATGGGTGAAATGATAGGTGCAATCGCCCACCAATGGCGACAACCGCTCAATGAGATAAGCATAGCCATTCAAAACCTCAAATATGACTATGAAGACGGCTTGGTTACCAAAGAGTATCTTGATGACTTTATCCAATCAACAAAAAAAGTGATTCAGTTTATGTCTGACACCATTGATGATTTTAGAAATTTTTACCGGGTTGACAAAACAAAGGAGCGTTTTAATATAAAAGAGGCTATACAAAGGGTTCTCTCTATTCAAAACGCACAGCTGCAAAACAATAATATCGCAGTAGAACTTCTTGGCGAAGATTTTGAAATAGTCGGCTATAAAAATGAACTGCAGCAGGTTATCTTAAATCTTATAAACAATGCAAAAGATATTTTATTGGAAAAAAATATTAATGACGCTAAAATTACAATTATTTTAAAGGACCATGCAGTTATAGTACGGGATAATGGTGGTGGAATTAATCCAGAGGTTATAGATCGGGTTTTTGAACCTTACTTTACGACAAAAGAACAGGGTAAAGGAACAGGAATGGGACTCTATATGTCTAAAATGATGATTGAAGAAAATATGAACGCAAAACTGAGCGTAAAAAACACCAACGAAGGTGCAGAATTTAGGATAGATTTTAATGAGTAAGAATGATATAACTATACTGTATGTGGAAGATGAAGTACATGTAAGAGAGATGCTCTCCCGATTTTTACAGCGATTTTGTAAGCAACTTTATATTGCAAAAGATGGGGAAGAGGGTCTTGAACTTTACAAAAAACACCATCCCGATATTGTTATTTCAGACATCCGTATGCCAAAAATGAGTGGTCTGGAAATGGCTGAAGCCATCAAAAAAATAAATCCTTCCCAGCTTATTATGCTTATAACCGCCCATAATGACAGTGAATTTTTATACAAGGCAATTAACCTTGGAGTAGACGGCTACATTCTCAAACCGGTAGATTTGGATGCTGTAAATGAAAAATTAAAAATTCTTATACAACGCATACAAAATGAAAGAGCGGTACAAGAACTCAAAGAGAGTGAAGAGAAGCTGAAACTTCTTTCGCAGGCTGTAGAACAGATGCATGAAATGGTGCAGATAACCGATGTTGACGGAAATATCATGTATGTAAATCCTGCTGCAACCCATAATACGCAATATGAAGAGAATGAGCTTATAGGAAAAAGCAATCGTATCCTCAAATCAGGAGAGCATTCAAAAAAATTTTATGAACATCTCTGGCAAACTGTTTTAAATGGGAAAACATATCAAAATACACTCATCAACAAACGAAAAGACGGGAGTCTCTACTATGATGAAAAAACCATCTCTCCTATAAAAGATGAAAACGGAAAAGTGCGCTACTTTGTCTCCACAAGCCGTGATATCACACAACGAGTTGCTCTGGAAAAAGAACTTCAAAAACTTGCAACCAAAGATGCGCTTACCGGCATCTACAACCGTTACAAAATGACTCTACTCATAGAAAATGAAATCAAAAGAGCAAAGCGTTATGATGCAAGCTTCAGTCTGCTTATGCTTGATATTGATAAGTTTAAAAACGTCAATGATACTTATGGGCATGATGTAGGCGATTATGTTTTACAGGAGTTGAGTCGCATTGTTCTCAAAACAATAAGAAAAACAGACAGTTTCGGACGATGGGGCGGTGAAGAGTTTATGCTGCTGGCCCCTCACACAAATGCAGAGCAGGCTGTGGAACTTGCTCAAAAAATACGCAAAAATATAGAAGAACACCCTTTTGAACATGTAGAAAAAATTACGGTAAGTATTGGAGTGACACAATACATAAATGACGAAAAGGAAACATCCCTCTTAAAACGCGTTGATCAGGCTTTATACGAAGCAAAAGCGAATGGACGCAACCAGGTAGTTTTTCTTTAACCATATTTTAGATATAATCGCGAAAAAATATTATACAGGCGAAACAATATGGTAACAGTACAAAATTTAACTATGCGCTATGGAAACAGAGTGCTTTTTCAAGATATAAACTTAAAACTTGACCGTCA
>JALSKR010000061.1 GCA_026988735.1 Sulfurimonas sp. | reverse complement strand
GCAAAAATTCTGCGAAAAAGGTTGGGAAGTTTAAAGGCGATGAAAAATATATCACTGTATATGTTTGCACCAAGTGCAGATGCGGTTAAAAGGTCTCTGAAAAATCCCAACACTCGGGAGGTGAGAATTCCAAAACTGTTGGTAAAAATTGCTTTAAACATAGGCTTCTTTATAAGTTTTACATAATTTTAACAAATTTTTGGTTAAAATCTTTCATAAAAAAAATTAAAAAAAGTATGGTAATTTCATTATGGCATTATTTGGCTCTGATAAAAAAAGTAAAACAGTGAGAAAAGTTCGTCCGACAGTGATACGAACGCAAAATGTTGCCAAAGAGATATTTAACATTGCAAAATCTTATGAAATAAAACCGGAACTGCTTGATTTTAATATACTTGATATTCAGACCTACACACGAATAAAAAGTGAAAAAGAAGAGGGTGAATGGGAGGAGGTTACTCCTGAAGCATTACATGAACTCAAAGAAGAAGAAAGTTATTTGAATCCTGATTTTCAAATCAAACAGACATATGAGGTGGAAATTTTTTCCAAAAGGCTGGATGAAGACGAACTGTGTAAAAATTTTAAAACAGCAGTTGGTGCCAATGCTACAAAGTGCAAAGTATATCTGAGTATTGCAGCTGGTTCGAGTATTGAGTATTCTTCGAGGTTTGAAGACAGTTTTTTGGATCTTATAAACAAGAAAAAAATACGGGCAGGAATTCTTGTTCACATTTTTGATGAGATGCTTCCTGATGTGGTTTCAAAAATTTCTGCACGGGTCAGAGTGGCGCAGCACCTGGAATTTACGCAAAATGAAACACATTTAATCGCAGAAGGAATTGAGCCGACACCTACAACAAATGATGCTTTGATACTCTATTTTGAAAAAAATAAAGAGCTTGATGAAAACGATAAAATTGATTATGCATCAAGAGGGTTTATACAAAGTGTAAAAAAAGATGAACTGCTTATTGAGTATATCAAACCAAAACCTGGAAAACCCGGACGAAACTGTCGTGGTGAATATATAAAACCGGCTGAGCCTGTTGTCAAATATGAACCGACTTTTCAAGTTGACAGTACGATACGAGTCGTTGAAGATGCAAAATCAATAAAATATATTGCCAATGAAAATGGCTATATTGCTTTTGAAGACAATACCTATGTGATAAAAAATGAAGTTGATGTGGGAGAAGTCAGTTTTAAAACGACAGGATCTATCAAAAGCGGTGTGGATTCTGATGTAGAGATGTCTGTAAAAGAGACAGATGCCATCAAGGATGCTGTCGGAACAGGTATGACTGTTGAGGTAAGTAAAATAAAAATTGAAGGAAATGTCGGCTCCAATGCAAAAGTTATAGCAAAAGAGGCTACTGTAAACGGACAGACGCATAAAACTGCTGTACTCAAAGCAGATGATTTGGAAATAAATGTGCATAAGGGCAAAGCCTATGGGAAGAATATTCGGGTTATGAGACTCGAACATGGTGAAATTGACGGTGAACAGGTAAAGGTTGCACAAGCTTTAGGTGGTATAATTCGAGGCAGGGAAATAGATATAGAAATTTGTACTTCTCATGTCAAAGCAATTGCAACAAAACGCATAGAAATTCAAAAACTTCAGGGCAGTGAAAACATTTTTACGATTGATCCTTTGTTGCAAAAAGAAGCAAAACAAAGCCTGAACGAAAATCAGCAAAAAATAGAAAAACTGGAGCTACAACTCAAAGAGTTACGAGAAGAATTAAAAAAACAGATGCATTCGCTCAAAGAAGCCACACCGGCTTTTATAGAAATTAAAAAAAGACTCTTACACTACAAAAAAAACGGAGTGAAAATGCCTGCTTCTTTTGTAAAAAAATACAAACAGTTTCAGGTAATGCAGGAAAATGTAAAGAATTTAAAGACCGAAGTTTCGGTGACACAGGATGCGTTAAATCTTTTAACAACAAAAACTTCTTCTTTTCAGGAAAATATTTTTGATGCAAGGGTTATAAACAGAGACAGGTGGATAGGGTATAATGAGATTAGATTTAAACTGGTTGATCCTCCTATGGAACTGGTTTATAAACCTATGGAAGGTTCCCGTGAACAGGTTTTTGGGCTTGTTGAACTGGATGAAGGCGAATATGCCATACGTCCTATGAATGAAGAGGAAATAAAATAAATATGATAGTGGGCTTACACGGAAAAATTGAATATAAAGAACCGAAATATGTACATGTAAACGTACAGGGAATTGTATATGAGGTTTTTATCTCTTTGCACACATTTTCTGCATTGCCAAAAGAAAATGTTTCTTTGTTTACAACGCACATCATTCGTGAAGATGCACAGCTGCTTTTTGGTTTTATGGATATGGCAGAAAAGAAAATGTTTTCCCGTTTGATCAAAATCAACGGTGTCGGTCCCAAGGTTGCCATGGCAATCTGTTCCACTTATACACCTTCCCAGTTTGCTGCGATTATAAACAACAAAGATGTCAACGGTGTCAAAAAGGTACCCGGAATAGGACCTAAAAGTGCCGGGCGTATTTTGGTGGAACTCAACGGTTTTGATGCTGAAATACTTGGTGACAGTACAACACCTCAGGCCTCACTGGCATTTAACGAAGCAAGTGAAGCACTCGAAGCTTTGGGCTTTAAAAAAGACAAAATAGCAAAGGCACTGAGCGCATGCGAAGGAGACGATACGGCTTCACTTGTAAAAGGTGCATTAAAACAACTCCAAACAATTTAAAGATACCCTAAAGGAAAAGATATTGAAATTAACAATTTTATTTGGCGGTGCAAGTTTCGAACATGAAATAAGCATTGTCAGTGCTATAACATTAAAAGAAAAATTAGCAAGTTTTGATCTGACATTTGTATTTTGTGACAGTGACCATACTTTTTATCTCATAGAGCCTGCAAAAATGAAAGCAGTCACTTTTTCAAAAGGTGCGTATAAAAAGATGCCTGTTCTCACACTCGCGCAGGGTGCTTTTGTCCAAAAGAGCATGTTTTCAAAGAGTCAGTACAGTAACATCGTGTTAAATTTGATTCACGGGGCAGATGGAGAAGACGGGACAATAGCCGCACTGTTTGATTTCTACTCTGTAAAATACATCGGTCCGCGTGTGGATGCCTGTACATTCTCTTATGACAAACGCTATACAAAATATTTGTGTGAAGCCATAGGTGTCAAATATGTCAAATATGAAATTATTCATAAAAACGAACATTGTAATATAACGATACCGTATCCTTTTATAGTCAAACCTGCATCGTTGGGCAGTTCAATCGGGGTAAGTGTCGTCAAAGATGAGAGTGAACTTGATTATGCACTCGATGTGGCTTTTGAATTTGATGACACACTCATTGTAGA
>JALSKR010000060.1 GCA_026988735.1 Sulfurimonas sp. | reverse complement strand
ACTTTAGTGCCGACTGTTACTGCTTTTTTACTACTCTGTTCTTTTTTTAAAAACAAGCAGTGTTTTGTCTTCTGTATCATAAAGAGAAAAAGTCTGTTTTTCCACTAGTTTGAGTTTTGAGAGTTTTTGAAAGATTTGTATTTTGTGAAAATACTGCACAATTGTATCTTGATATTTCGTATAACTTCCATCCTCGTTTTTTTCAAAAAATGTAAACTTTGTATGGAGTTCATTGTTCGCAAACTCTGCATCAACATTTAAAAATTCTTCTTCATTTTCACTGCTCATTGTCCCTTCAGCCACATCCCTGAAGCCATAAAGAGTATTGATATCGGCTATGAATATGCCCTCATCATTGAGTTTATCGGCAATAGATTCTAAAAATAAGAGGAGTTTTTCTTTGTCCATAAAATTCAGTACATCAAATATACTCACAATAGCATCAAATTTGCCATCAACATCTTTTATATCAATACACTCGGCATCAAGTCCCTGTTCCTGGCACTCTTTAACCATTACGGCACTTAAATCAATGCCTTTACATGTAACGCCGTCGCTACTCATACGCTGCATAAATCCACCGCGCCCACAGCCGACATCAAGCAGTGTTTTTACATTATATTCATCAAGTTCTGAACGGTACAAATCATAGAGTGCTTCTGTTGCCTCTTCAATGCCTAAAAGATGTTCTGCCTTGGCATACAAATCAAGATTAGTCATTTTCTGCTTTTATAACTTCATTTATTTTTTCGTAAATATCCAAAACTTCATTTTTTTTGGCAATATAACTGTTTTTGTTTGCAATTAAGTATGTGGAACTTGTCATAATATCCTGCACAACTTCCAGACCGTTTTGCTTCATAGTCGTTCCTGTTTCTACAATGTCGACTATCATGTCTGCAAGACCTATCAATGGAGCAAGCTCTATAGAACCGTAGAGTTTGATAATTTCCACACTGACAGCTCTCTCTTCAAAGTAACGCTTTGTAATATTGACCATTTTTGAGGCAACTTTGAGCTCAGGCTTTGTAAGATCAAAGGTTTCACCCTTGCGCATGCCTATGGCAACTTTACAAACACCGCGTTTGAGATCAAGCAGACGTACTACATCGAGTCCCTGCTCTTCAAGTGTATCAAGCCCGACAACCCCTATATCAGCTGCCTGATGGTACACATAGGTCGCAACATCCTGGTTGCGAACGAGTAAAAAACGAAACTTCGGTGTCTCGAGTATTAATTTTCTGTCATCAAATTTAAAACCCTCACCAAAAATAGTTTCAAAAATTTCTAAAGTCTCTTTGGCTATACGACCTTTTGGCAGTGCAACTGTTAACATAGTTTATCCTCGTTTTTTTGTATAATCTTTTTCATTGAATGAAAAATCAGTCTTGTATCAATTTTTGCATTTTTAAATATTTTTTTAAATTCCAATGCATCGCCGCCTGTTATAATGACAGGCAGATTATAAGACATTACTTCACAATAGAGCGTTTTTAAGTATCCGTAACTTATAGCATCTTGTGAATTTTTTGGCATTATATCCAAGTCACACTCAAAGTTAAATGAATATGCCAAAGCAGGTGAGATATTCTCATAAGTTTTCTGCATCGCTTGAATACCCGGATAGATAAAACCGCCCACAAATTCGTCATTTTTTACAACATCAACTGTAACAGCACTCCCCGCATCAATAATAACACCCTCATTGATTGCTTCTACAGCAAATATTCTGTCTATTCCCATCGTTTTATAATACTTAGTTTTGTCAATATACACAGACAGGTCTATCCAGTTTGACAAAGAGTGTAGCTTTACATGTAAGGCTTTATTGACACAGATATAATATACCTTTTCTTTGACAGATGAGGGATCGAAACTTTTTACACTCTCTTTGTATTCTCTGTTTTCATCAAAAAAATGATAGGAAGTATTGCCTATATCACACAAAAGCATTATTGAATTTTCCATCCTGCTTCTTTAAAAGCTTTTTGGGCTTTTGAGCATAAGGGTGCATCTATAAACAAAATTTTATGTTTAAAATTATGCTCACAGTAGAGTGTCAGCTTTGCATAAATCTCTTCAAACTTATGAACATCTTTCATCAATATTCTGCTCTTTTGACTCACAGCAAAAATTGCCCAAAAATATCCGCATATATCAGTTGCTTTGTAAATTTTTATTCTGTTTCTTATTCTCAGTTCTTTGGGAGGGATTTCCTGCATCTTTTTAAATATTTTACCCTTGTGTCTCAAAGAGTCTACAATCATTTGCATACTAATACTATACTCCTTTGTTTTTGGAAATTATAAATGCTTCACATTCATCTACAGGTAATGGTTTGGAGAAATAATACCCTTGAATCTCATAACAGCCTTCTTGCACTAAAAAATCCAACTGTACTTTGGTCTCAACACCTTCAGCTATTATTTCCAAGCCTAGATTTTTTGCCAAAGATATAATTGTTCTCACTATTGCAACATCATCTTTATTTGTCGGAAGATCTATAACAAAACTGCGGTCTATTTTTATTTTGTTAACCGGCAGTTTTTTCAGATAGGACAATGACGAATATCCCGTACCAAAATCATCTACAGAGATGGAAATACCCAATTTTTGTACTTTATTTAAAATATCAATAGATTTTTGAGGATCTTTCATAATCTGACCTTCAAGAATTTCAAGTTCCAAAAGAGCCGTATCAAACTGCAAACTCTCAACAATATAAGAAAGTTCTTCAATATAATTACTGCTTTCTATTTTTCTAGTAGATACATTTACAGATACTTTTCCAAACTCAAGACCCTTTTGCTGCCATTTTATTATTTGTTTTATTGACTCTATCAGTACATATTTATCTAATTCAAGGATTAACCCTGTTTCTTCACAAAAAGAAATAAATTTATCAGGATAAATTAATCCTTTTTGTGGGTGTGTCCAACGAATAAGTGTTTCTAAACCTGTAACTTTACCATCTCTTGCATCTATTTTTGGTTGAAAATAAAGTACAAACTCTCTATTTTTCAACCCTTGTCTTATATCTGCATCAAGTTGAATCTTTTGCAGTGCCAATTCAGTCATTTGCTTCATATAAAACTGGTAAGTATTTTTCCCACTGTCTTTTGCTTTATACATGGCAGTTTCAGCATTTCGTAACAGTTGACTGGCACTTAGAGCATCTTGTGGATATAATGTCACACCAATACTGAAAGTAGCATATATCTCTATATTTTCTACAATAAATAATCTTTTCATCTCTATAATAATAGATTCTATTAAATTTATTACACTTGTTTTTGTTGCATTTACATGTAATATTGCAAATTCGTCGCCACCAAGCCTTGCCAATGTATCATCTTTTTTTATACACTTTAATAATCTGCTTTT
>JALSKR010000059.1 GCA_026988735.1 Sulfurimonas sp. | reverse complement strand
CACTCAGGACAGACATACTCAGCATACTGCTTCTTTTTGCCTATCCTGACAGACTTGCAAAGCGTAGAGTAAAAAAAGGCAATAAATATATACTCAGTAATGCAAAAGGAGCATTGCTCCACAATGAAGACCCTTTGTTTGATGAAGAGTATTTGGTTGCAGCAAATCTTCATGCGCATGACAAAGACTCCATTATACATCTGGCACTAAGTATCAGCGTTCCTGACATTGAAAAATACTTTTCATCTTTCATACACACCAAAGAGTCTATAACCTACAATCAAGAAACAAAAAAATTTGACATAAGAGAAGAGACCTACTTTTTAAAACTCCTACTCGACACAAAACCGATACACTCTGCAAAAAAACAAAATTTTAAAAAACTGCTTATGAATTTACTCAAAAAAGAGGGATTGAATATTTTGACATGGAGTAAAAAAGCCGTTCGACTCAAAAACAGAGTCAATTTTTTACACCATCATCAAGCATTTGCAGATTTTAGTGACACGGCCCTGCTTGATACACTTGAAATTTGGCTTGAGCCGTATCTTGAAAATATCACCACCTTAAAAGAGCTGCAAAATCTGAATGTGTACACAATGCTACTTTCTCTTTTGACATGGGAGCAGCAACAGCTTTTAGAAACACTCGCACCTCAAAGCATAAAAGTACCAAGTGGTTCTACCATTCTCATAGATTATACAGACGCACAAAAACCCTCTTTACATGTAAAGATACAAGAGGTTTTCGGACTCCAGGAAACTCCAAAAGTCCTAAATAACGCGCTCCCTCTACAAATGCACCTTTTAACACCGGCTATGCGTCCCATACAAATCACCTATGATTTAAAAAGCTTTTGGGAAAACTCTTACGCCGAAGTTAGAAAAGAGTTAAGAGGAAAGTATAAAAAGCACTATTGGCCGGAAAATCCCTTTGAGGCTGTTGCTACGAGTAAAACGAAAAAGCATATGAGAGAGTAAAATTATTTTAGGTTATTTGTGATAAAATTACACTATGTATAAAATGATAATTATTGCCCTCTTTTTTTATAGTACTTTTACAATGGCAAATGAACCTATCACGCCATTGCCAGAGACAATAAAAGTCAATCAGGCAAAAGCAAAACTCGGTCAGGCACTCTTTTTTGACCCTATGTTATCGCATGATGGCACTATCAGTTGTGCAAGTTGTCATGACTTACAAAATGGCGGAGATGATGGGCTGAAAGTTTCGTTTGGTATACAAGGACAACAAGGTTCAGTCAATGCCCCGACTGTGTATAATGCTGTTTTTAATTTTCGCCAATTTTGGGACGGTCGGGCAAAAAACTTAAAAGAACAGGCTGCAGGACCTGTTGAAAACCCTGTTGAAATGGGTTCTTCCTTTAAAGAAGTCATCCCAAAACTCAAAAAAAGCAAATACAAAAAACTTTTTGATGCCATTTATGATGACGGCATCACGAAAGAGACTATAACAGATGCCATAGCCGAGTATGAAAAAACACTCATTACACCAAACTCCCGTTTTGACAAATACCTCAAAGGTGACAAAAAAGCACTGACAGAAAATGAAAAAGAGGGATATGAACTTTTTAAATCAAAAGGATGCATAAGTTGCCATCATGGAGAAAATATTGGCGGCAACCTCTACAACAAATTTGGTATTTTCAGTGAGTCAAATTCAAAATGGCTCGGAAGATACAATGTTACGCACAAAGAACGGGACAAATACTTTTTTAAAGTTCCTTCCCTTCGCAATGTGGCAAAGACTGCACCCTACTTTCATGACGGGCGTACCTATGACTTGCAAGAAGCTGTTACAATTATGTCGCAATACCAGCTCGGCCGCCATATCACCAAAGAAGAGATTGCAAAAATAACAGCTTTTTTGCAATCTCTCAATGGTGAACTTCCTAAAAATATTGAGCCCTGATGATAGAAAAACTCAGACAAACCGATAAAACAACTTTTATACTCTTTGTTTTTATTCTTTTTGTTTCCATTATGTTTGTTAACGGCTACAGAATCAAAGAGAATATGAGCCATTTTTCTCTCCAAACCAATAAAATTACAACCCTGCAACTCATAGACAAAGAACTCTATGATTTTACGTTTACAGCAAACAAATTTACAAATTATGATGAAATTGAACATCAAGAAGAAAAATTCGAAAAAATTTTTAAAAGCCTGCGTCAGGATATGCAAAAATACAATAAAAATACTGCTGCTCTTTTAGAAAAAATTGCAGCAAACTTTCAAAAAAAAGTTGATGATTTAGAATTTTTTAAAGCACAAAATGCTGCTCTTATCAACAGTTCACATTTTCTTTTTGATCTGCATACAACAATTTCCAATGCACCTGATATATCACTGCAGGCAAAAAACCTTAGCAACGAAACACTTTTTTATATCTTACGCTACGCTTCAAGTAACTATATTGATAAAAACACAATAGAAAAAAAACTCAATGCGCTGAAAAAAACTGCCCGTAATGAAAAGAGTCAATATCTCTATACTTTTTACAGACATGCAAAAGTAATGCTGCAAACACTGCAGTCACTTAAAGAAGTTTCACAGGAAATTCAGACAAATCCGCTTTATAAACAGCTAGAAGTACTCAAGCGCCATATAACATTTGACTATGAAAGAGATCTGCAACATCAGACATGGCTTATGATTGCATTTTTTCTCGTAACTGTTTCGATTTTATTTATACTTATTTTTTCGCATCTCAAATCAAACAGAACAAAAAAAGAACTTTTGGCATTTAAATATGCCATAGAACACAGCGATAACACCGTTGTAATTACAGATGCCAAACGAGATATTATTTATGTCAACGAAACATTTGAAAAAACAACCAAATATAAAGCACAAGAAGTCTTGGGGAAAAATCCCAGAATATTAAAATCAGAAATGCAAGACCCCGCTTTGTATGATGAGCTCAATGCCAAACTTGCAAAAGGGCAAAAGTGGGAAGGACAGTTTGTAAACAAACGCAAAGACGGCTCACTTTTGTATGAAAAAGCCTCTATCGTTCCAATTTTTCTACAGGGAAAACTTGTCAATTATATTGCACTCAAACTTGACATCACAGAGTATATAGAAAGAAACAAACAGCTTGCCCAGGCTGCCAGTGTTTTTGAAAATACAGAAGAAGCCATCATTATAACAGATGCGCAGGGTAAAGTTATTTCAGTAAACAGTGCTTTTACCACCATATACGGATACAACTTGCATGAGGTAAAAGGCAAAAGTCTTGAAATTTTACATTCAGGTGTGCAGGATACAAGTTTTTACAAAAATCTTTGGAATCAACTTGTAGAACATGGTATATGGAAAGGGAAGCTTATAAACAAAACAAAAGATGGAGAGCTCATTCCTCTTTGGTCCACAATTAAAAAAATCACAAACTCC
>JALSKR010000058.1 GCA_026988735.1 Sulfurimonas sp. | reverse complement strand
CTATAAGTCTTGAAAGCTGATAATAACGGTTCTGATAGGGAGAGTCTATTTCAAAAAGAAAAGGTCTGTATTTGAGATAATTCGCCCAGACTTTTTTGCTCTGCTCTTTGCGTCCTCGTTTGATAAGCTCAAAACTTACAGAGGCATTGATAAAGCCTTTGAGCAGTTTTACCTCTTTGTCTTTTTCAAAACGGCGGGGAAACCAAGCCTCTTCAAGTGCTTCGTGGGCATCATAATAGCGCTCTTCTTTGAGGCATTTTATAAATTCGTTGATATGTTTATGCATTGTTCTCATCCAGTAGCATCATATTTTTTCTCCAGTATCCGCGACCGCCTTTGAGGGAAATACAGTGGTGGTTGGGAAATTTTTCTTTGTACTCTTTGAGCCGGTCAAGTGTTGCCTTGCCGGAATCGCAGTAAAAAACAAAGACACTTCCCTCCGGGTACTGTTTGAGCTCATAAGGGTTGTAGGTAATTGTATCTGCTTTTTCTATGGGAGAGAGGATAGTGTCCACAAGGACAACCTCCACTCCCTCTTGTTCTAACTTTTTTTTATTTTGCAAAAACTCTTTTTGCGTCCATTCGTTTGGAAAATTCATAAGAGCATTATATACCAGCTCTTTTATACTTTGTTGAAGTTGTATTGTTAAGCTTGTGTTATAATCTTTTTATGGCAAGAAAAAATAAAAAAAACAGTAAAATTAACCAAAGAATTAGAAAATATTTTGACGATGACCCCTTTGATGTGGGGATAGAACGCGTAGAGAGTAAAACACTCAGTGAACTTTTTGCAACACTGGGCATATATGATATAAACCATGATAAAACTTTGATGGTAAAAACACTTCGTATGATTTGGAGTGAAGCCGAAAGTAGTATGCGTCAGGATATTTTGAACTTTTTTGAGAGTGATGGGCGGGTGTATAAGTCTGAGAGACCAAAAAAAGAAGTGGTTTTTGACAGAGAAGACAAAATCAATGCACTTTTAGAAGAGCTTGACGCTACTCAAGAAGAGGCAGTGCGTCTGCGCGAGGCCTATTTACATGTAAGAAGCAAAAAAATAACGATAGAGAAGATGGAATCATCTCTGCGTCATATTCGTTTTGAGATGAAAAAAGAGAAACTTGAGCGTGAACTTGAAGGGTTTTTTGATTTGGATGATCGTTTTGAATTTAATGCATCACTCAAGTATGAACTTTATGAGCAGAGTTTTCATAAGATTTTGACACTTGTTACCAAGCCGTATGATTATGAGTATCTTGAAACAGCACCGTTTGAAGAGATAGTGCAAAGAATAGGAGAAGATAAGCTTGCAGTAGTTGCGCAAAAACAGCAGAGTATTGAGAATTTTTTGCACTCTTTGAAATATCCGCATGCCTATTTGAGTACAAAAGAGATTTTGGATTCTCTACGTGCATCCCCTCCAAAATCCAAAGTAAGTTATCCGCTTATATCGCACAGAGTTTTAAAAAATATTATTAAGTCAAAGATAGATGCCGAGGGCATTGCACTTCATGATGAAGAGGTTCTCATCCGTATTAATGAAGAGGTTTTGTTGCCCTACAGTGAGAAAAGATTTGCTTACAAACTGGAGTTACATGTAGAACTCGAAGGTCTTTTAGAAGAGATATGGCACTCAAAACGGTTTAATTTTGATGCTGTTTTGGCAGAAGTGAAAAAAGAGCAGGAGGATGAATTTTTACTTACACTCGATGCTTTGGTAAAAGAGTGTGAAGAGTATGCCCAGCTTTTACATTTTACTCAAGAAGAACTGCATGCGAGAGTCTATGAGTATCTTTTTGAACTACTTGGTCAAACCCTGAGTATAACGCCAAAAATTCACAGAAAAATAACACGACGCTTTTTGCACTCCATACATGATGAACTGATTAAAAAACAGCGTGAAGCACTGCTTGCACGAACAATCCGTGATTTTAAAAATCTTTTTCCGATTGCGAGGAGTATGCAAAGAAAGCTTATTTTACATATCGGACCTACAAACAGTGGAAAGACCTATGAGGCGATGCAAAAACTCAAAGAGGCAGACACAGGGTATTATCTTGCACCTTTGCGTCTTTTGGCACTTGAAGGGTACGAAACACTCAAAGCGGAGGGAATAGAGAGCTCACTCATAACAGGAGAAGAGCAGATACTTGATGATGAGGCAACACATATCAGTTCAACAATAGAGATGATGAATTATGATGTGGATGTGGATGTCTGTGTCATAGATGAGGTACAGATGATAGATGACCGTGACCGCGGCTGGGCATGGGCAAATGCCATCATCGGTGCGCCAGCAAAAGAGGTGATAATGACAGGTTCACCCAATGTTAAAGATGCGATTATTGCACTTGCAGAGTATCTGGGTGAGGAGCTTGAGATACGGGAGTTTGAGAGAAAAAATCCGTTGGAACTTCTGGAAAAACCGACACATCCAAAAGATGTAGAAGCGGCAACGGCAATCATCGCTTTTAGCAGAAAAGATGTTCTGCGTCTCAAGCAGAATTTTTCAAAAGATTTTGAAGTGAGTGTTGTCTATGGCAACCTCTCTCCCGAAGTCAGACGGGAAGAGGCAAGGCGTTTTCGTGAGGGAGAAACTCAGATTCTTGTTGCCACTGATGCGATAGCCATGGGGATGAATCTGCCGATAAAAACCGTTCTGTTTTCTAAAGCCGAGAAGTTTGACGGCATCATACAGCGAAATCTTTTCCCCTCAGAGGTGCACCAAATTGCCGGACGGGCAGGGCGTTACGGTCTGCATGAAAACGGTTATGTGGGGGCTTTGCACGGGGATGCTTTACATGTAGTCAAAAAGAATTTTACCAAGCAGGCAAAAGAGATAAAAGTACCTTTTAAAGTGATGGCAAATTTGGAACATATAAAACTTGTCAGCACGATTTTGGAAGAGAATTCTTTGGAAGAGATTTTACGCTTTTTTATAAAAAATATGGTTTTTGACGGTCCTTTTTATGCGGCATCCTTAGATGATATGCTCGAAGCTTCACGCATTGTGGACAGTTATGATCTGGACATTGCGACAAAGTATCATCTTGCCTGTGCGCCATTGACACTTAAATCTGCCTATATTATCAGTGCCTATGAGCGCTACATCAATGCTTTGGAGAAAAAAGAGCCTGTCTATTATCATGCACCGAAACTGACAGGCTCGTATGCGCAAACCTCCGAAGAGTTGTTGCGTGCAGAAGATATGGTCAAAGAGATTTCGCTGTATCTGTGGCTGAGCTATCGTTTTAATGACTACTTTGTCGATGAAAACAAGGCAAGAGCCTACAGAGGTGTTTTAAACAAATATATAGAAGAGACACTCAGACAGACTGCACTCACACAGACATGTAAGCTTTGCAGCGCGCCTCTACCAGTCAATTCAAAATACAGTATCTGCCAGAAGTGCTTTAAAAAGAACTATGTGCATAAAAGAGGGCATCGGCGTTTACCACGCTAAGGCTCTAGTTTCAAACAAAATTCTGCCTGACTCCCTTTGCCTTTTCCCTCACTGCGAAGGGTTACATCACCGCCCAGAATCTGTGCCATCTTTTTGCTTAAAGAGAGCCCGAGTCCTGTCCCCTTGTGTGTTTTTTGCATCACATTTTCAACCTGTGTAAAGTCACTGAAGAGTTGTTCCAAATCATCTTTGTCTATCCCTATGCCGCTGTCTTGTACATATACACAGACCTTTTCTTTGGTATTGTAAAGTTTTATTTTGACAAAACCCTTTTGTGTAAATTTAATAGCATTGGAGAGAAGATTGGTAATAATCTGCTGAAACATTTTCGGGTCGGTACGCA
The DNA here is from genome assembly GCA_026988735.1 of Sulfurimonas sp. GTDB lineage: Bacteria > Campylobacterota > Campylobacteria > Campylobacterales > Sulfurimonadaceae > Sulfurimonas. Next base: position 15,188 of record JALSKR010000058.1, on the reverse strand, counting down.
CCGTTTGCAGGGTATACTCCTGCATATCAAGGATAAATTCCAAATTTTTCTCATCTGCAAGCGGTTTTAGCATCTCATAACTGCTTTGTACAACACTTTTGAGGGCAACATCCTCAATATGTGCTTCCATCTTCCCAGCTTCAATCTTGGCAATATCTAAAATATCGTTTATCATTCCAAGGAGATAATGTGCTGAAGATTCTATATTTCCTACTGTCTCCTGTTGATCTTTTGTCAGCTCCTCATAGGCAATTAAAAACTGGGAAAAACCTATAATCGCATTCAACGGTGTTCGGAGTTCATGGGACATATTTGAGATAAAAGCAGATTTTGCCTGTGATGCGGCCATTGTTCTGCGGATAAGGCGTATTCTGTCGAGTTGCAATGCTATCATTGTTGCGATGGAGTTGTAAAAACGCTTTTCATTTTCATCCGAAAAACTCTCAAGAGCCAAAGTGATAGAGCCAAAATAGATTTTCTTGTTATGTTCAAAATCTGTTACATATAAATCTATAGAGTTGTCTGTATGCACTTTTGAGAAAACAAGGTCATCCCTCTTGGTGATTTGTTGAATCAGCTTTATTGAAACCGCAATACACTCATCTTCACTCTGCGTTTGAATAATTTTATTAAAGACTTCAATAAGCTGTATAAAACGCTTGAGGCGCAGTTTGTTCTCTTCTTCGAGGTTTTTGAGTGCGTTAGCTGTTGTTTGTACCATTTCATTAAATGAAGCAGTAAGCGTTGCTATCTCATCCTCGGATTCAATAGGTAAAGATGCAGTATAGTCTTGCTCTTGAGTAATTTTCTGTGTTGCTTTTGTCAGGTTTTCAATTGGTGATACAATGCTTTTAGAGTATCGTAAGGCTATGACAACGACAAAAATTGTAATAAAGAGAGAAATGAGCAGCATAAAGCGGACAAATTCATATAAAAACTTTAATGCTTCTGCTTTGTCTACTCCATAAACAAGATAACTGTTTTTTAAGACACCGTCGAACCGTTCATACACAATCACATGTTTGTCTGTAATAATACTCTCTTTGTCTTTTTTTAAATCTACTTGTAAAGCCTGCGTGCCACCTATAATAATACCGGTTTTGCTGTCAATGATATAGGAGTGTATATTTTCCTGATGAGAAAGATATCTTGTGAGATTTTGCAGGTTATACTTCAAGACCAGATAGCCAAGTTTCTTTGTTCTGTCAAATGATGAGAGAATCTGAGAGCTGATATAAAGATATTCTCCTTCAATAAAACTGTTTTGAGTGAGTTGTTTATATTTTTCAAAAGAGCTTAGAAGAAGTTCATTATGTGAACTTGCAATAATAGTTCCATTGTTGTTTACTACAAAAAGTGACAAATCAAGACTGAAATCTGTTGCTTTTTTGCTTAAAAGAATAGAAATACGTTTGTCAATATCATCTGTAATAATATCGTCCATTAAATCCAAAGAGGCAATAAATTCAATCTCTTTCTTGAGATTGGTAATATGGTGTTTAATTAAGCCTTTTACATCATTTGCCCTGTAAAACTGCTCTTTAATCGTTTGGTTGACAATTTTTGTCTGGCTTAAAAATATGGTATATACAAGCAAGATTGCAAAAGGAAGCAAACCGACAAACAAAAAACTGACAAGCAGTTTGTTGCGTAAGGATTTTTTAAAAAAATTAATCATCGAGTAAAGATTCTCTTATGTGTAAAATATCTTCAAGATTTTCTAAAAACAGGTGCACTATTTCAGGATGAAAATGCACACCACTTCCCTCTTTGATGATTTCAAGAGTCTTTTCTATGCTAAAAGGCTCTTTGTAGGGTCTTTTGCTCAAAAGTGCATCAAATACATCTACAACAGCTACAATCGCTCCACTTAAGGGGATTGCATCTCCCTGTAGTTTTTTCGGATACCCAGTTCCGTTGTATTTTTCGTGATGAGTCAGAGCAATTTCAGCCGCAAGTACCAAAAGGGGTGTACTCTTTTGGGAGAGGATGTCATGCCCTATCTGTGCATGCGTTTTCATTATTTCAAACTCATCATCATTTAATTTTCCCGGTTTTAGCAGGATATTATCTGGGATACCGACTTTTCCCATATCGTGCATGGGTGCAGCAAGACGCATTAACTCCACCTTTTCTTGATTCCAGCCGGTTTTTTTTGCCAAATAGGCAGATATTTCCCCAACACGTATTGTATGCATAGAGGTTTCATTATCACGATACTCTGCCGCTTTTGCCAAAATATGAATAATCTCTTTTTCATTTTTCTTATTTTGCAGTTCGCTCATCTTGACAGCATTTTTTACACGCAAAATAAATTCTGTAATGTCAAATGGCTTTGTAATATACTCATTTGCACCAATTTTCAAACCCTTGGTTATTGCCTCTCTGTCTGAGAGTGCCGAGATAATAATCACCGGAATATGGGAAATCTTTTCATCTTCTTTCATGATTTTAAGTGCTGTATAGCCATCCATAACAGGCATCATCAAATCTAAAAGCACTAAGTCGACTGTCTCTGTTTGTATAATATCGAGTGCTTCTTGTCCGTTTTGTGCTTCTATAACTTCAAAACCCTCTTTTTTAAGAATTTTGGAAGCGACTTTTCTGTTCATCAATTCATCATCACACAATAATACTTTTGCCATCAGTCACTCCATCTGTAAATAATTTTTAAATCTTTATCAGCTTTTGACGCTTCAAGATACCCGATTGCCCCAAAAACTTTTTTCACAAAAGCATTTACGGCGGCTTGGGATTTAAGAGTTATTGGCGGTCTCTGTCCAAGATAGTGTTGCTTAATCCAGTAGGATTTTAAGCGTGAATGGTTGATTTTTAATACTTTTTTTTCAAAACTTCTCCGCACAGAATTTTGTGCACCAAGATTAATGGGCACCAGTTTTGTATCACCAAGGTACTTGAGTTTTTTGAGATATATCGCTTTTATTTTTCCAACAGAGATATTTGCAAACCCTTTTTGTACCACTACGGCATACTCTTTTGCGTTTACAGTTGCAATGATAAAAATGATGAGGAATAGATATCTTTTTTTCAAAACAACACCGACCATGAAAATAAAAACTGATTTTCATCATGCAATGAATGGAACTGATACTCCGCCTTGAATGCCACCGGATAAAGCGGTCTGTATGTATAACCGACAATGGCTATATTGTCTTTGCGATTTGTATCTGTTTGACTGTATGACTCTAAGCGGACAATTCCCAGATGCTTGTCACTAAAGCGATACCCTCCTTGCAGATATGCTGCATATTTTGTCGTGAATCCCTTACTATTCCTTTGTGTGCCAAATTCACTTGTTATTTTGTAGTGCTCCGTATCGTACTGCAACGATGCAACTGCATAATACAAATGTGTGGAGAGTGTATCTGAGACGACATTGTCAAACATTCCAATATTGAGTTTTAACTTAAGATCATTGTGAGCATATGATACACCTGCTCCGTAATGTTCATCAGTTATATAGTTGTTGTAATTTGCATCGATGTCGTTATTGTGCTGTAATATAATATCTATCTGCAATTCATTATCACTGTATTGATTATATGAAGCATACAATCCTGTAGTAAATTTTGGGAAAAGAATTCTTGTACTTACAGGGTAAGAAGTTGTATCACGAAGAACATTGATTGGTAGTAAGTTCCAAAAACCTATAGGTGAGTAATATTTTCCACCGCGAAGCATAAAATTTTCATTAACAGTATAGTCAATATAAAGCCGTTCTGTATGTAATCGTGTATCCCTTTCAATAGTATGCGTTGTATTAAAATTTGTATAGGTATAAAACTCTTTATATTCCATTTCTAAGAGATAAGAAAATTTGTTATAGTCTCCATAGGCAAGAAAAGCGATATCATCAATTCTATAGCGTTCACTATTTTGTTTTTTTGTATAGTCAACAGAGAAGTACCCACCAAGGTACAAAGGGAGTGTGCCGACTTGCACACCCTCTCCCAGAGTATATTCATTCTTCTCGGTTTGGGAATCTTGCGCAAGTAAGGCAGCAAAGAGACATATAAATAAAAGAAATATTTTCAAGAGAATCCTTATGGAAAAATTTCACATGCTTTTATATCTAAATTTTTAAAATTTTCAAATAAAAGCTCCCCTTCATCCGTTACGGCAATTATAGCAACATCATACTCTTTTGACAAGTTTTTCAATTCATCTGCAGGGGTGTTGAAAGCTATAGTGGCAACCGCATCCAAAAGTGTTGCCGTTATACCGTTTTTTAAAACTGTCAGACTACTGTAGTAATGGTTTTGTGTAGCAGTCTGATTATCTAATATATGATGATTTTTTTTCGAACCGATATAGCGTTCATAGTCTCCACTTGTAGAGATACTAAAAGGAGTGTTTTTTGTTTCTATGACACCAAGATATTTTTGTATGTCAAAAGGGTTGGTAATGGCAACCCGGTAATTTTTTCCCTGTGTAAGTATCTCACCCCCTGCATTGACAAGGATTTTTGTCGCTCCTTTGCTTTGTAAAAATAAAAATACTTTTTGAGCAATATACCCTTTGCCTATCCCTCCAAGATCCAGACGCATTCCTTTTTTTGCAAGAAATACCTTGTTTGCTTCTACATGTAACTGTCGGTAATCGACAAGATGTTTTGTTTTTTGGAGCTCTTGTTTTGCAGGTATCTTCTTGTTTGTTTTTCCAAAACCGTAAAGTCCCTGTGTTAAAACACCAATTGTGGGATCAAATTTTCCTTTTGAGCGTTGTGCGATTTTGAGTGCTTCTGAAAAAAGTTCACACTCCTCTTGGTTACATGTAACTGCTTCAATCCCTGCGTTTTTATTGATGAGAGAAACAAGGGAATCCTCATTGTAGGCAGAAAATCTCTCTTCAAAACGCTTGACAGTATCAAGCGCTTCAAAGAGAATTTTGCGAGAAACATTGGCCTCCATGATGAGCTCTGTGCTCATCACTTTGGCTTTGAGTCCTCTTCTTAAAAAACCCATTTTAATACTCAAACTCATAGGTGAGCGTGGTAAAAACAGCCTTTATGCTGTTCACGCCATACCAGTTTTTGATATAATCATTTGTCGTGGTTTGATAATAGTCAATGCTTGCAGTCACCTTGTCGCCTTTACTTGTTTTATAAATCAATGGTATTCCAATTGTATAGGAGTCAAAGGCACTCATACGGTAGTCTATGGCAAAGTAAGGGTCATTGACACTGTAGCTGTTGATATCTTTGACAAAATTGGACTTTGTCTGCGTATAATAGCGCAATCTAAGGCCGGATGTAAAATGTGAACTAAAATCGTGCAACTCTTCTATATTGACTGTATGTGATTTTATATCCCAGTCATCTGTATAATACCGATAAGAAAAGTTCATTGCATTGTCTGGATTAAGGAGATAGACTCCCTTGATTGCAAATGCTTTTCCTGTTCGTGTCTGAGGATAGTTTTCAAACCTTGCAAAACCATCTTGCAACACATAATGATACGGGGAAGATAAAAAACCTTCACTGTACATGTAAGAGAAAACCCCCTGAAGAGAAAATCCCGGTGTAATGAGCTGATTGATAGAGAAGTCAATTTTCCCCTCTTTCCTGTCATCGCGAGGCAACTCTCTGTCAAATACAGGATACCAGTAGTCAGACGATTGTGAAATACCGATTCCAAGTGCAGTATTTTGCTCATTGAGTTGACGTACATAGTTTGCAAAGACTGCTCTGCCGGTATAATCTGCCTCTTTTGAGTAATACGCGCCAAAGCTTAGCATATTCTTTCCGTCATCATATGTAGCCATAAGAGTCGGTGCATAGCGGACATCATCAAAGAGTGTCCCTTCTGCCCGTGATGCGCCTGTAACTGCATCCACCCTTTGTGAATTGGCACCGTTACTGATACTTGCTGCCGTAATCGTGTCAATTCTCATTTTAAATCCAAGCATCCACTGATGCGATACTTTTTTAAACAAAGAAAATGTCGGTGAATAAACCTGTACATCTGCATTGTCACTGTAGCTGTTTATCCCAAAACTCATACTGTCTTTCAGGCTCGATGCCAAGGAACTTATCTCAAGTGCAACAAGAGAAATCATCATCCATATGAAATATTTTAACGACATCCGCAACCCCCTTGAAAACTACTCTCTCCTCCGGCGCTCGCTTCACGGATAAGAAAAATATGTCCCTCCTGCTCGGCACGTTCGGCAATCGGAGAAAGGCTCATCTTGTCTTGCGCAAAAAACTCTTTTTCATACGGCATAACCCGGACAAGTTTTTCACTGCAGCCTGTTATAAATAGCAATAAAAGCACTAGAAAAAGTATCTTCATCTCTATTTCCTTTCCAACTCAGCTATCTTTTTCTCCAAATTCTTTATCATCTCTTTATCAAGACTGCCTATGTACACTGCCGCAATTTTTCCTTCTTTGTCAATCAGAAATGAAGACGGAAGCCCCGGACATCTGTACGCCTTTGGCAAACTCTTTTTTACATCATACAGGGCAATGAGATCTTTGTCCGGATCAACTCTGTCTAAAAACTCTTTTGCATTTTCATCTACACTGTCTATGCTTGCAGCAACAACTATAAAATCTTTTTTGTTGTGCCGTTTTTGCAAAGAAACAAAAAGAGGCATCTCCTCTTGACATCCACTGCACCAGCTTGCCCAAAGATTGAGCAGTACCACCTTGCCCCTCGTATTACTGTCACTGAGTACTTTTGCAGGGTTGTAAAGCATTGGCAGTGTATAGGCTACCTGTTTGTCGCCCTCTCTGGGTGCGGCAAAAAGCGTGAGGCATATTATTGCTGTTAATATTATTTTTTTCATTATTTCTCTCCTTATTTACATAAATCAGCATTGATTGATGCATTCAAAAAATCGGTTGTCTTTCCATTGTGGCAGGCATTACACGATAAACGATTTGAAAAATTCTGTGGATTATCGATAGAATATTCTCCGCCACTAAAACTATGTGACGCCTGTCGTGACTGTGCCATTGTGCGTCCGGATACTCTTTCAATTATCCTTACTGTATAGGAACCGTTGAGCGTAGCATTAAAAAGTCTGTCAAGCAAAAAAATATTACCTCTTCCATTGTTTCCTTTTGAATTTTCATCATAATAGCTGTTTGTAGAATAGACAACATTCCAGCTGTTATCCAAAAATTCTACAGCCAAATCTGCATCACATACCTGGTTGAGGTCATCTGTATCGGTGGTATTGTAACTTTTAAAAAGTGTTCCTCCAAAAACAAGATGTTTGTCTATCCCAAGATCAACATTGTGACACGCCAAACAGTCGCGCCCCTGAAAATGCCAACCGCTTGCAGTGGTTGTATTTTCTTCTCCCCCGTCATCTTCACCGCATCCGTTTAAGAACAGTGCTACAGGGATTATTACTGCCATAATCCAGTATCTCATCAAGCCTCCTTTGTTTTTGTTATTTTATGCATCAATTATGAAAAATTGATGAAGATTTCGTCTCTATGGTAAATATTTTAAAAATTCTTCTGGTGGCTTGTAGCCAATTATTCTATGCTTCTTTTGCTCCTGTGCATCCTCGTTGAAAAACAAAATAGCCGGAGGTCCAAAAAGATTGTATTTTCTGAGTATCTCTTTTTGTGCTTTTGAGTTTTTGGTTATATCAACTTGAACCAAAACAAATGGTTGCAGTGCTTTTTGTATTGCTTGATTTGTAAAAGTATTGTGTTCAAGTTCCTTGCAGGATACACACCAGTTGGCATAGAAATCCACCATAATTTTTCTTCCCTTGTTCTGGTCAAAAACTTTTTGTAATTCCTCTAAAGAACCTACTTGGATAAACATCAAATCTTGATTCTTTTTCTCGCTTGTCGTTGTAAATTTTTCTAAAGGATTGAGTAAATTTGTTGCACCACTTATAAACCCAATGAGTAGAGTAATGCCAAATACAAACATCACAATGCCAAAGCCTTTAAAAAGAGCATTCCATGAGCGTTTTGTACTCTCTAGCGGTTCAAAGGCACCAAGATAGATTGATGTTATCATGAAAAGAAGTGCCCAGAGTAGCATAATCACTGCAGCTGGAAGTATTCGAGAAAGCATCCAGATTGCTGTCATAAGCATAATAACGCCAAACACTTTGGAGACTATGCTCATCCATCCACCAGGTTTTGGCATAAATTTGCCAGCACCAATTCCAATCAGCAATAATGGCATTCCCATTCCAAGACTTAAGACAAACAGTGCCATACCTCCAAGGAGTGCATCGCCTGTTTGACCAATATAAACCAAAGCTCCGGTAAGTGGAGGTGCCATACAGGGACCAACTATTAAAGCAGATAAAAATCCCATGACGGCTACACCAAGAAAACCGCCTTTACTTTCCGCTTTTGATGATGCATGAGAGAGCTTACTCTGCCAGGATGACGGCAAACCTATCTCAAAAAATCCAAACATGGAAAATGCAAGAACTACAAACACTGCTGAAAAAGCAGTTAAAACCCATTCGTTTTGCAAAGATGCCTGTATGTTTTCACCAAAAATTCCTGCAAAAACCCCGGCAAGCGTATAGGTCAAACTCATTGCCAGAATATAGACCAAAGAGAGAATAAAGCCTCTTTTTGCATTCATTCCCTCACCTTGGGAAATAATGATAGATGAAAGAATAGGGATCATAGGAAATACACAGGGTGTCAGTGCCAGTAATAAGCCAAATCCAAAAAAACTTAATAAAATCAGGACAATATTACCATCTTTAAAAGTTTTGGCAATTACATCATTGTCAAAATTTTCTTTTGAGCGTAGATGGTTTTGCGTCTTTTTGGCATTCTTTTGTACTGGGATATTGGCGATATTTAAAGAAAACTGTTTAGTCTGTGGCTCATAGCAAAGCCCTTTGCTTGAGCATCCCTGATAGCTAAGTAAAAGAGTGGTTTTGTTCAGTGACTTTTGAGTTTTTACAATATCTGCACTGATAGTTACATCTTTTGTAAAAACTAAAGAGCCGGCATGGTCAACCGGTTTTGGAGAAAAAGTTATATTTTTTAAAAGAACACCTGAGTCTTTGAGTGAAAGTTTTATGCTCTTTTTATAAAGATAAATTTCAGGGGCAAGTGCTATTTTGGCTTTTAGTTGCTTTCCTTGCAGTATAACACTTGGTTTAAAGGCCTCCTTTGGCATCACAAAATCTGTGGTACCAAAAAGAGTGTGCACAAAAAAGGCTACAAATAAGAGATATTTCATTTTCTGTCCTAATTGTCAAGTGCACCGGCAGCAATCCAGTCACGAACCGTAGCATATTCTACAGAATCAGTGCTGATAATGATACCGCCTCCGTGTCCTGTGCTTCCGCTTCCTTTTTGCAAAAGAGAAGAGTTTGTAGGGTTTGCGGTATCAACAAAAGGAATTACCCCTGCATATGGAGTCGTGCTGTTTGTTATGGAAAAATTACCACTGTTTCCATGACATGAAGCACATTTGGTATTTAATATTGGTAACACATCATTGGAAAAAGAGATCGCCGGCAATGATGGTGTAGTTGTAGTATTTGTATCTACAGGTGTTGTTGTTGTGTTTGTATCTGCAGGCACTGTTGTATTTGTATCCACCGGAAGCGTTACAACTGTAGTATTTGCATCTACTGTAACAGGGGGCTGGTACATAAACGATACGATTCTGCCAGGTGCGCCATTTGCTCCGTTGACAGAGTGACAACTGTTACAATCCAGTCGAGAGTCATTGTGTGAGTTTGCGGCTGAGCGATTTACTACATTTCCTGCTCTGTCTAAAACTTCAACTGTATAATTTCCTAATCCTGCATTTACATTTGCATATACATTTCCTGTTCCTCGGGCTAATTGATAAGTTTCGGTTGCACCGCTTTGGAGTATTAATCGTAAGCTGTAGCCACTGGCGGTTTGTGCTGCATTTAAATCTTCACCATGTAATAGTGTATAGATAGTGGCACCTGAACTAAAGACATACTCCCCATCATCATCATTTTCATCATCATCACTATCATCATCACTTATGGCAATAGTTCCTGTAACACTATGACATTGTGCACAACTTTTTCCTTGATTATGTTGAGTATCATCTCCCTCATCTTCATAATCAATATCTCCATCTTCAAGTTCATAATCATATTTTAAACCTAAAAGATAAGTTATTAAATGTTCTAGTTCATCGCTATCAGTTTCATTTTCAAGTTCTGTTTCTATATCTGCAAGTTCTGCTTCATTTTCAATTTTGTGTATTGAAAGATTTTCTGCTAATAAAGAATCAATAAGCTCTCTTTCTTCTTGTTCTGTGTCATGGACATTTTCTTGTATATATTTATCATATTCTTGTTGAACATCAACATCTCGTATTAGGGCCGTTGCGTTTAATTCGTTAAAATCATTAATATTTGCAGTTTTTACATATTTATAAAGTGCATTTGAAATGGCTTCCACTTCCAAAGACTCACTTGGAGTTTTCTCAAATACATCAGCTTGTGTCAGATTCAAATCATTTAACATTGCATCTAATGCTGTTTGTGTCTGCGGATTTGTCTCAAGTGTTGTAAGAAGTGTTATCACATCTCCTTTTATTGCAGTTAAATTCATATCATTGACGACATCACCAAGGCTTACTTGTCCGTCTCTGTCAAGGTCAATCACACCCTTGCTTGCAATTATAGGGTAGGTCGGTTGTGTAGCAAAACTGTACTTTCCGTTTGCCAGCTCAGTTGCGACTTGTCCTGAGGCATCTATTACATCCGCACCAATAATCGGTCCTCTCTCAACAGTAATTGTTGTTGCAGTTGCAACCTGCTGTACTGTGTCTGTTGCTGTTGTGTCTGTAGAACTTCCACAACCACTTAATATTGCCATTGCTGCTGCAATGCTAAGAATTGAAATGTTTTTCATAATAAACCCCTTTAAAGTTTTGATAGTGCTACTTTAAAACAGTTTTATGAAAATAAAATGAAGATTGGAAGATTATTATGAAGATTTTTCGATTTTGTATCCCACACCACGGATACTTTTTATAAATTCTTTATTTTGAAGCTTTTTTCGAATATTTTTTACATGTACATCAACAAGATTACTGTGTTTGACAGAATAATTGCTTTTGTTGATATGCTCACTTAATTGATAGCGTGTTAACACCTGATTTGGATTTTTCATCATTAACTCTAAAAGATCAAATTCCGCGGTAGTTAATTCTATTTTTTCTTTTCCGATAAATACTTCTCTGCTGCTTTCGAACAGAGTAACACTGCCAATAGTAATTTCAGTTTTTTTGATACTGTTTTCACGACGCAGTAAAGCACGAATTCTTGCCAAAAGTTCCACTGTGGAGTATGGTTTGCATAAATAATCATCTGCGCCACTGTCTAAAACTGCAACTCTGTCATCCACTTCAGAATTTGCCGAGAGCATAAAAACAGGTGTCTTAATGCCCATGTCACGTATCTCTCTTAAAAGTATCAAACCATCACCGTCACCAAGATTCCAATCAAGAAGAATCAGTGCATAATGGTTTGCATCAATCAACTGCTGTGCTTCTTTGTAGCCAAAAGCAAGATCACAGTTATACCCTTCCACTTTGAGAAATTTTGCAAGTTGTTTTGCAACTACTACATAATCTTCTACGATTAAAATATTCATTATCGGTTAGCTTTTAAACTCATCAATTGTTCTTTGTAAAGAAGAGGCAACCTGTACAAGTTTTTCAAGATCACCTTCAATGCTCATAACACTTGTTCCATTTGCTGTTGAGAGTGTTTCTATTTTCTTAATGTATTTGATGATTTCTTGAATATTTTGAGACATCTCTTGACTATCATCTTTAGATTTTTTTGCCATCTGTGTGGATGTTTGCATAGCATTTGCTGTAAGGGAAATTTTCTCCGCAACATCATCCGATATGCTCGCAAGTGCTTCTATATTTTGTGCATTTGTTGTGATTTTGTCACTGACATCATTGATGGCTTGTACTATGGTGCTTACACTGATATCTATTTCTCCTAAGCTCTTTTGCGTGCGTTCGGCAAGTTTTCTCACTTCATCAGCAACAACAGCAAAACCACGCCCATGTTCTCCAGCACGAGCAGCTTCAATGGCAGCGTTGAGTGCTAAAAGGTTTGTCTGTTCTGCAATCTCTTTAATGACATTGAGTACATCTTTGACTTGATTGGCATCATCTTTTAGCACTAAAAGTTCATGAGAGAGTTCATTTTCACTTGCAACAAAAGTTGCTACTTCCGCATTGAGGTTTTCTAAAGAGGTGTGTACTTTATCAAGCTCTGTTTCTGCTTCGGCAATAGTTTTTTGGGTTGTTGTTGCCGCCTCCATGGTTTGGTCTAGGATATGCTGAATCTCTTCACTCTTTTGACTTGTTTGTGTGACTATCTCTTTTTCTTGTTGCAGGGCTTTTCGGATGACATGAGAGGCGTCTGCTATCTCAGAAGCAATTTCGTTGTTTTGATTGCCTAGTGCTTTTACTTCATTGATGGTTGACTGAATCATCTCTATAAAGCGGTTGACCTCGTTGGCAGTTTCACCAAACTCATTGCCTTTTTTGTATGCGAGGCGTTTTGTCAGGTCTTTGTCTCCTCGGACAAGGTCTGCAATTCTCTCTTTGAGATTGTTCAGTGGCGTAAAAATTTCACGGCTGAAAAAAATGAGAGCAACGATACTAAAAGCGATACCTCCGATAATCAAAGAGATGATGAGTGTTGTGTTTGTTTGTGCAATCTCTTCATCATTTTTATCAAGAGAGAGTGTTAAATCCATTGCTCCAAGCACATAACCTTCTTGTGCATTGTAGTGACACTGCAAACATCTTTTTTCTGCAACCATTGGTTTTATCATACGAATAATATGGTGTCCGTTTTCATTTTTTTCGATAATCTTTGTTCGTTTATTATGCAAGGCTTCGTGATGAAGAGTATCTGTAGTGTATTTTTCATCCGGAGCATAAGTAGCGATAACAGCTTTTGATTTTATAATTTTAAGGTCATCAATTCCGTCAATTTTTTTTGCACTTTCAAAAGCGGTTTGCACAACATCAGAATCACCCATCATCATACTTGTTGTCATCGTCTGAAAGATGGATTCACTCAGCATCTTTAAAGATTTTTTTGTTGCAGTGTTGGAGAGGGAATGGAGTGTTGAAGAGAGATAATAAGACATTCCGATGAGCCCGAGTATACTGAGCGTGACAATGGAAAAAATGACTTTTGATTTTACCGATGTGAGCATAAAAATCCCCTGCATATAAAATTTTGTAAACAATTATAGCAAAAGAAATTCTTATTTGTCCTAAATGCTGTATAGTAAATACTCAATCTGCTCTAAAAGTTCCTGATTTTGTATTTTGTTTTGCACTGCGTAAGCAAGCGCAGCACCTGCACCAACGCCTTCTTTGGCTTCACCTTCATCATATTTTTTGAGTATTGGTATTTGCGTGTTTTTAAAGGTGAATGTTGTATAAACCGCATGAGGTCTGTAGCTCAACTGCTGGAGTATATGGGCAATGTTTGATTTGTCATCCTGCGCTACCCATTGGGTTGTTGCCAAGGTTATGTTGTCATGTTTGATACGCATCAAAACATCTTCTCTGAGTTTGTCGGCTATGAGCAAACAGGCTGCCATCTGTGTTCCTCCCGCTAGCACAATGTGAAAGCGTTTGGAAGCTTCGAGTAAAAAACCGGCACAAAAAATAAGCATATTGTCACTCACAATACCAAGCTTTTCAAAGTTTGTCATATCTTCATTTATCAGGCTGAGTGCTTTGTTTACTGTCTGTGTTTTGATGTTGTTGGGTACATGTAAGAAGCTGGAGGAAAAATCATCTGCGCAGTCATAACCAAGTGCCAAAACAGAAGCCGTCGCTGTAGTCGTTCCGGCAGGAGTGCTTTCTCCTAGGATAAGATAGTTGCCTTTGAGCTCATAAGATTTTCCAAATTCCATACCTTTTAAAAACACCTCTTTTGCGTCAATATTTGCCCCGGTGTCAATAGCATCAGAGGGTTGCATATTAAAATGGTGCATTATGCAGTTTTGTGGCTGTTTACTCAGACCAAGATCTAAAATATCAACCGTGCTAAAAGGAGTCAGATTATGCACCGCACGAGTAATCAGTGCAGGAGTCGGCACACCCGTAGGCGTCTCAGCAAGTTCGCCAAGAGAAAAAACCTTTTCATTCGTGATAAACTCTGCATCAAGTGTTGGTGTTAGTGGAATCATTCCGGGAATACCTGCTTGGGTGATACCTTCTATTTCACATGTTTTTGTAACACTGGCTGCGAGTAAAAAGTCTGCTTTGCCTTGAGGAAGCGTGTCTGTATGGTTTGTTAGTATGTTATATGTTTGCATAAATATCCTTTATGAGTCAATATCCACACCCTCCCAAAATTCATCATAATTGAGATTGGTGAGTGCATTTTCATCTGCAAGGTTTTTTTCAAGCAGTCTCTTTTGTTGTTCTTCAAAATAGAGTTCAAGGGCTTCGTTTATGAGTGTACTTTGATCTTTTTTGAGTATCTGTGTAAATGTTTCCAGATTTTGTAAATTGTAGTCGTTTATAGTTATCTGCATGGATTATTTTGTCTGTACAACTCTGTGGTTCAGAGGCTGAGTCGGCCTTTCATTGTTTCTGTAATACTTTCTTAAAGCATCAAGCTGAGATTTTGAAATATTTACAGTATCTTTAAAAATATACCACTCTACACCTTCTGTACAAGGCGGTGTTGTAAAAGAGCCTTTGTAATGGTAGTAATGTTTTGTGTCTTCAGGCAGCAGATCATTGGGGTTTACAGTTACTTTATTTTCTGCGTTGAGAATTTTTTCCAGTGCAGGATTTTCTTCTCCTACTTCAAACATTACAGCAACAACAGCAACCGAACCGTCTTTTGCCATATGAACAAAGTGTGCAACAGCATTGTATCTTCTGCCGTCAATTGTATGCTCACTCATACCGTGAAAATGAAACTGTTTTAATTTGTAGTCTTTTCCGTGCAGTGAAATATAGCCTGCGTCTACCGGAGTGACCTTAAGAGAGTGTCCGTTGTCCACAACAGTGGAAACACCTTTGTAATCTTCAGAGAGTTTAATTGTATAACTATCATCTAATTGTTGTGTCTTTTCTGTTTCTATATTGATGGGAGACTGTTCTTTGCCCTGCTTGCAGGTTTTACTGAAGTGTCCCCAGTCCTGAGGACCGTGTTTTGCATA
>JALSKR010000057.1 GCA_026988735.1 Sulfurimonas sp. | reverse complement strand
TCCATGTGCGAATCGGTTACATGTATAAATTTCAGTGTTTTTTGCGGATCTGTCTGGGTGCCGGCCATTAAAGGCATCGCACCGGCAACTACTGCACTCTTTAAAAAGTTTCTTCTTGATATTTTTGACATTGTTTCCCCTCTCTTATTTGGAATACTCCCTAAAGTAATGTAGCATCACTTACAATACATTTTCCCCCGTATGTCTCCAAAAATTTTTTTAAATCATCTTTCATATTTTCTAAAAGTTCTTTTTTGCAAACACTAAAGACCAGGATATTGCTCAGTACATCTGAGACATCATCTGCTGTTTGAAAACCGTGACCGCCGTACCCCTCTACATCTTTAATAACAGTATAGCCACCTATTTTATGTTTTTTAAAAACTTTTAAGAGTCTCTTTATATAAACAGACTCAATAATTACTTCAACTTTTTTCATTTTTTACCCCCAAAATGTTGTTATCATATAATAATACAACGGTATACCTAACGAAATGTTGAATGGGAAGGTAACTGCCAAGCTTAATGGAAGATAGATTCCCGGATTTGCTTCAGGTACAGAGAGTCTCATAGCTGCTGGAACAGCGATATATGAGGCACTGGCACTGAGTAGTGCTAAAAGAAAAGCATCCCCTTTCTCAATTCCGAAGAAATATGCTACAGCTACAGCTACAGAGGCATTTACCATTGGCATAACAAGGGCAAATCCTATCAAAAACATCCCCACTTTTTTCAGTTCATGAATTTTTCTTGCTGCAACAAGACCCATGTCAAGAAGGAAAAATGCAAGCATCCCTTTAAAGAGCGTTCCAAAAAGCGGCTCCATAGAGTGCCATCCCTTGTCTCCTGTCAATATTCCGATAGCAAGAGCGCCTATAAGTAAAAATACAGAAGGGTTTAAAAAAGCTTCTCTCAATATCTCTTTTATGCTTGTGTTCTCATCCTCTGCGTCAGCACTTTTTGCAAAGAGTGCTGCAAATACCAAACCTATAACAATAGCCGGTGACTCCATAAGTGCCATGGACGCAACCATAAATCCCCCGTGCGCCACACCTATGGTGTCTAGATATGTAATCCCCGTAATAAATGTTACGGCACTGATTGAGCCAAAAGTAGCAGCGATGGCGATAGCATTATATACATCTATTTTCATTCTTAATATAAAAAAGCTGTAGACAGGAACAAGCATAGACATAACTACCGCTATAAGCAGTGCTTTAAATATGTATGTACTGACTCCGCTTTGAGAAAGCTCATGTCCACCGTGCAAACCAATTGCTATAAGCAAATACAGAGAAAACAGTTTAGGTAATGGCTGCGGAATTGTTAAGTCAGATTTTAAAAAAATGGCAAGCATTCCCAAAAAAAAGAACAAAACAGGCGGATTTAACATATTTTGTAAAATTATATCGATATTCATTTTTAGACTCCTATTGCATAAAGGCGGTATCTGTTCATTCAGAATTTTTTATCTGTAGTGTAGCGAAACAAACCTTTATCTTTTTGTAGTATTTCCCTCCTTTTCCCCTAAAAAAGGAGGGATAAAGGTGCGGTTTTTACTCGCCTTGACCTAATGAATAAGCACGCTCACCGTT
>JALSKR010000056.1 GCA_026988735.1 Sulfurimonas sp. | reverse complement strand
CAAAGGTGGCAACTCTCTTTGAAAAGGCTTCTTTGCGTTACAAAACACCTGAAGATATACAAACGGCACTCTATAAAAAGTATATCTTTATAGCGGCTTTTGCGACACTCACTTCCTACTACAATGAACCTATAGGTGCTATTTATGAAAAGCATTATGATGAGGCAAAAAGGCTTTTAGAAGAGATAGCAGCATTTGCAAAAGAGAGACAGGACATAGATATATCTGATGAGGTGCAAAAGTCACTCCAAACGGCAGCAAAAGTGCCGTATGACTCTTCTCCCTCAATGGCACTTGATTTTAAAAACGGTAAAAAAACTGAACTGGAAAATTTAAGCGGATATGTTCAAAAACCTTTTATGCAAAAACTCTATAATGAATTAAAAAAAAGAGAGCAAAAGAGATGAAAGAAGAAAGAATAGTATTAGGTGGCGGATGTTTTTGGTGTATAGAAGCGGTGTATAGAAATGTCAAAGGAGTTCTCTCTGCTGTGAGTGGATATGCGGGCGGTGCAAGAGCAAATCCGACATATGAGAATGTTTGTTCAGGGGCGACTGGACATGCAGAAGTTGTCGATATTGACTATGATGCAGATGTTATCACTCTGAGTGAAATTTTGGATATATTTTTTGAAATTCATGACCCGACAACACTCAATGCCCAAGGCGCGGACAAAGGAACACAGTACCGTTCTGTTATTTATTACGGTGATGAAGAACAAAAAAAGGTGATAGAAGAGTCTATAGCAAAACACCAGCAAAATTTTTCAGACAAAATAGTAACAGAGGTAAGCCCTCTGCCAGAGGTCTATCCGGCAGAGCCGTATCATCAAAATTATTATAATTTGAATGCTTCGCAAGGGTACTGTCAGGTGGTAATTGCACCCAAACTGCAAAAATTTATGACAAAATTTCCTGATAAATTAGCTTAAATGTGATAAACTACATGGAAACTATTTAAGAGGTTGTTCCATGGAAAAAATGTATGAACTAGCTATAGTAGGTGCCGGACCTGCTGGAATTGCTACTGCTGTTGAGAGTTATCTTCAAGGAGTTCGTGATATTGTGTTACTTGAAAAAGACACAAATCATAACTCTACTATCCGTAAATATTACAAAGAAAACAAGCGTGTTGACCTGGAATGGAAAGGGCAAAAAGTTGAGCTTAACGGCCGCATACATTTTATAGACGGAACAAAAGAGACGACGCTTGATTTTTTTGATGAAATTCTTGCCCAGCATTTGGTTGAACTGCAGACTCAGGTTGAGGTACAGTCCATAGAAAAAAAAGAGGACTATTTTGAAGTTCATATGGCAGGAAAGAGAATCAAAGCAAAAAATGTTGTTGTGACTATCGGGCGTATGGGCAAACCAAACAAGCCAAGTTATAAAATTCCTCCAAGCATACGAAAAAAAGTCAATTACACAACCGATGAATGCTCACAAGGAGAAAAAATCCTTGTAGTTGGTGGCGGTGACAGTGCTGTGGAGTATGCAGTTGATTTAAGTGAAAAAAATGATGTCTCCATCTGCTACAGACGAGAGAGTTTCAGACGGGCAAATCCTACAAACCAGAACAATATTGCAGATGCTATAGCCCATGGGGATGTCCGTCCGCTGTTAGGCATAAATATTGATGGACTCGAAGATGACAACGGCAGAGTAAAAGTGCTTTTTTCCCAAAGAGAGCCTGAGAGCTTTGACAGAGTCATATATGCCATTGGCGGAACAACTCCAAGCACTTTTTTAGCAAGCTCGGGCATAGAAGAAAAAGACGGCAAACCTGTGCATGATGAACATTATGAGACAAATGTCAAGGGGCTTTTTGTTGCCGGAGACATTACACAAGAAAGCGGTGGCAGCATTGCGCTTGGGCTGAATCACGGATATGATATTGCCAGATATATTAAAGATAATGAAAAAGTTTAGCTTTTGAGAATTGCGGGGTCTCTTTGGCTTATAACACCTTGGGGCGTATCAAGAATAAGTTCAATTTCACAATGAAGATATTGTGAAGTTGTAAGTGGGGTGCTATTTTTAAAGGCAGCTTTTTTTGCTCCTATGACAATTGCATCAATAAGTGTAAGTTCTGCTTGGTTTTGATAAGAACTAAAGAGTTCACTATCGAGATAAAGATTTATTGTTATTTTTACTTTTTGTTCCAAGAGCGGGTATTTTTTTAAAAGGTGTTGTTTTTCAATACTATTTTGGGCTTGAAGTACTTCTTGTATAGAATCGCGTGTGAGTTGCAACAATACAGAACGATTCATTATGTAGCCTTTTGCTCTTTTTTCAGTTTATAAATATGTAGCAGTTTTATTACAATCATAACACTTATTACCTGAAACAGAGCCGCTAAAATGAAAGCATAGTAGTGCAGTTTGTCTATAGAACTTGCTGTATATGCGAGTGTAGCCATTGCTATGAGTAAAGTCAGAGGCATAGAGTGAGAAAGACCAAAGAGTAGGGTGTCTACAAGCCCAAGTTCTTTTATAAAGACCAAAGAAGCAAGAAGACGCATTGTAATCATTACAAGAGTTATAATAACAGCTTCTTGAATGAGTCCATCTATAAAGAGAGCATTCAAGTCAAAAGAACTTCCGATATGAATAAAAAAGATAGGTATTAAAAATCCAAAGCCAAAAGAGGCAAGTTTTTCAGGAAGTTCATGCTTATGCTCAAAAAAAGTCGGGATAAAAATACCTGCTAAAAAGGCTCCAAAAGCGAGTTCAAGATGTAAAAAAAGCATAGCTCCTACTAGAAGAAAAAATATTCCCATAGAAAGGCGTATGTCTTGTTCTTTGTTGTCATCATGTGGCATCAGAGCAATTGCAACTTTTGGAAACCACCAAAATATCAGCTGCATGGAACGAAATAATAGAAACATAAAAAGCAAAAATGCCAAAAGTGCCATGATTGTTTGAAAAAGTCCTAAACCAAACCCCGATTTTAAGGCAGCAGAACTTATGGTTAAAATAACGATACTTACTACTTCGCCGATGCCGCCCACAGTCACAGAAAGCGCAATCCAAGGAGATTTTCCGTACTCTTTTGCAAGAGAAGCCACTAATCCGACAGAAATTAAAGGCAGTAAAACCATAAAAATATTTCCTAAACTAAATTGTATGGAAAATGCGATAGAAAAACTATATAATAAAACAAGGTAAACAGCTGCTTTTTTCATAATACGAGAAGGGGTTTTGAGTACGTTTTTCAAATTAATCTCTGTCCCGGCTATAAACATAAGATATAAAAATCCAAATTCAGCGACCAAATCAAAAAGATGCTCATCATGCAAAAAGCCTACATATCCAAGCAGTGAACCTAAAATAATCTCAATGGGTGTGGTAGGAAGCCGTAAGATTTTCGCTATAAACGGAGAAAAAATGATGATAAGCGATATGGTGATAATGAGTATAATATTATCAGTCATAATTTCTCCT
>JALSKR010000055.1 GCA_026988735.1 Sulfurimonas sp. | reverse complement strand
ATTTTTATGATAAAGAAAAACTTGAACAGTTGGTTCAAGAGACTGATGTTACAACTTTTGAACTAGAACATGTAGATACTTCAATACTCAAAGAGTTGTTTGATCATGGGCATATCATTCATCCTTCACCATATATTATAGAACTCATTCAAAACAAATATGAGCAAAAAAAACTGCTTGACAAAAAAGGAATTCCCGTACCAGCTTATAAAGATGTAAAAAATGAAGAAGATTTGGCTGCATTTGGATTTCCTGTTATTCAAAAAGCAAAGATGGGTGGGTATGACGGTAAGGGTGTTATGATGCTCAAAACAGAAGCAGATGTAAAAAATGCACTTCCAACAGAATCATTTATCGAAGAGCTTGTGGATATAGAAAAAGAGTTGGCTGTGATAGTTGCAAGAAATATAGAGGGCCAAATAGAGTGTTATCCCGTTGTTGAGATGCTTTTTGATGAGCGGGTAAACATTTGTGATATTGTGATGGCACCGGCAAAAATTTCAAAAGAAATTGCAGATAAATCAAAAGAGATTTCAATTAAATCCATAGAAGCACTCGACGGTGTCGGAATTTTTGCAGTTGAGCTGTTTTTAACGAAAAAAGGCGAGATTTTAGTCAATGAAATAGCACCACGACCGCATAATTCGGGACACTATACTGTCGAAGCCTGTGCTACGTCACAGTTTGAACAAATCATCAGAGCTGTGACAAACCTGCCTTTGGGTTCTACCAAGCTTATATCTCCATCTGTAATGATTAATTTACTTGGAGAAGAAGGGTATGAGGGAGAACCTTTTATTGAAGGGATTCATGATGCTTTGGAAATTCCGGAGTTGTCATTTCATTTTTACGGAAAAACATTTACAAAACCATATAGAAAAATGGGACATGTAACAGTACTTGATGATAACATAGACGAAGCATTGAATAAAGCGATGAGAGCAAAAGATATTTTAAAAATTAAAGGAAGTAAAAAGATATGAGTAAAGCATTAGTAGGAATTATTATGGGAAGTGATTCAGATTTGCCAGTTATGAGTGGGGCAATTGAGATATGTGAAGAGTTTGGTATTGCGTATGAAGTAGATATTGTCTCTGCACACAGAACACCTGAAAAATTAGTAGAATATGCTACCAATGCAGACAAAAAAGGTTTACATGTAATTATAGCAGGAGCAGGAGGCGCTGCACATTTACCTGGAATGGTTGCATCGTTAACACCCTTACCCGTTATAGGTGTACCTGTAAGAAGTTCTTCTTTAGATGGAATGGATTCTCTTCTATCTATCGTGCAGATGCCTGGGGGAGTTCCTGTAGCTACTGTAGCTATTAATGGTGCAAAAAATGCAGGTATTTTAGCTGCACAGATTATTGGAGCAGGTGATAAAATCCTCCAAGAAAAGATTGTTGCTTATAAACAAAAAATGAAAAATGAAGTGCTGACAAAATCGAAAAAACTCCAAGACTTAGGCTATGAGAAGTATTTGAATCAGAAATAAAGGAAGGTTAGTTATGAAGTTATTTCTTGCATCATCTCTTGTTGTGAGTTCACTTTTTTCAGCAGAAGTTGTGGAAGTCCAAAAGAGATTTGAAAGTTCTCAAAAGTGTAAAGTTTGTCATAGGCGTATAGTAGAGGAGTGGAGCAAATCTTGGCATGCAAAAAGTCATTTTGAAAATGATGAATATTTCAGAAAAACTCTTGAATATGTAAGTCGTAAGACGAGAAAAAGTCTCAATGCTGTGAAGGTACAGTGTGCAACCTGCCATAATCCACGCATTAGTGTAACGAAAACAGATATAGATTATGAGATTGCAGCTGTTATGGGGTTGACAAGTGATGATGATCCTGTGAATAAGGCAGTAAATTCCAAAGCGATAAGTGAAGGGATTAATTGTGTTGTTTGTCACAATATTGATAAGATACATGATGAATATGATAAATCCAAACGCGGAATAAATAGAGTAGAGTGGACCCCATCAGGAGTTATGACAGGTCCATATAAGGATGCTAAGTCACCTTATCATAAGGTAGTTTCACACGAATTTATGAATACAAATCCAAATAAACTCTGTTTTGTCTGTCACGCAAATGACAGAAGTGTTTATGGTCTCGTTTTTACAGATATGGAGAGTGAATATATTGGCAAAAAAACTTGTGTTTCTTGCCATATGGGTCCTAAGCACAAGGATGTTGCAGCAACATTTAAAATGTACAATGGCAAAGCAAAAATGCGAATGGTAAGAAAACACGGGTTTGTTGGGGCACATACACCATCTCTTTGGAAAGATGCACTCGAGTTGGAACTAAAGCGACAAAAAGATAAACTGCTCATAAAAATTAAAAATCCGCAACCACATAATATCCCGAGTGGTTTTGGTTCAAGAGAAATTTTAGTGGAAGTTGTATATAAAAAAGGGAGTACAACAGTAGGTCAAAAAACGCTGTCTCTTACGCGTCATTATATAAGAAGACATAAAAAAGTCGGTATCGCACACCTCGCAGTCAAGCAAAGCAAAGATACAAGTATAAAGGCACATGGTGAAAAAATAGTGCGTTTACCATTGGTTAATGGGGCAGAGAGTGTGGAGGTGACGCTATATTACCGTTTGGTAAATGATGAGGTTCGTACTCTGTTGGATTTAAAAGAGCAGATTTGGTCGAAAAAGAACTTTATTGTTAAAAGCTCTTTAGACCTTCGATAAAATACTTTTTTAGTATTTTATCCCTGTCACTGTTCTGACTTTTTCAATTGTAAGCGCTGCAATCTCTTTTGCTTTGTTCGCACCCTGGATGAGTATTTCTCTTACTTCATCCTGGTGTGTTTCAAAGTAGGCTCTTTTTTCTCTATAAGGCTTGAAATATTCCCAAATTACATCATGTAGATAGAGTTTAAAATGTCCGTGACCTTCTCCGCCTCTTTTGTAACGTTCTTGGAGTTCTTTGCATTCGTTCTCATTTAAAAAAAGTTTTGCCATATTGTAAACATTACAGTTTTCATACTCTTTTGGTTCTTCCATCGGTACTGCTTCTGTAACGATTTTTTTGATTGTTTTGAGCTGTTTTTTCTCTTCACCAAATATATTGACGGTGTTTTTATAACTTTTTGACATCTTTTGTCCATCAGTTCCAGGAACTGTGGCAACATTAGCTTCTATTTTGTATTCCGGCAATTTAAAAATATCACCATACTCGTTATTGAACTTTATAGCAATATCTCTGGCAATTTCAACGTGTTGAATCTGATCTTTTCCTACAGGTATAATATCAGGCTGATAGAGTAAAATATCGGCAGCCATAAGAACAGGATAGGAAAATAGTGAATGGTTGG
Source organism: Sulfurimonas sp. (assembly GCA_026988735.1). Taxonomy (GTDB): domain Bacteria; phylum Campylobacterota; class Campylobacteria; order Campylobacterales; family Sulfurimonadaceae; genus Sulfurimonas. The sequence continues at coordinate 114 of JALSKR010000055.1, read as the reverse complement.
CGGCTATGCCTTTTGCTGTTTTGTCTTTATAACTGTGCGCACGCTCTAAAAGTCCCATTGGTGTAAAAGAAGAAAGAACCCAGTAGAGTTCTAAGACTTCTTTTACATCGGACT
>JALSKR010000054.1 GCA_026988735.1 Sulfurimonas sp. | reverse complement strand
TTTTGCCAGTAACATTCAATAAAATCTCCATCACTGAGTCTGAATTCTTCTATTTCAAAATTTGAAAAAGGAAGTTTTCTAAAAATACTGGCATAAACAGTTTGAAGGTGTCTATTTTTTAATCCAAATGCAGGTTGAAAATTCATAGGGCTATCTTATCAAAATTTTATGTAGAGATGGCTATAATCATTTACTTAAATGATGTATGGAGCTACCAAATGAACAGAAAACAGATATATAACCCTGATTCGACTGAAAATGTTAATGATAGAAAAGTATTTGGTGGAAACCCAACGGGTATTTTCGAGTTGAACAATATAAAATATCAGTGGGCATATAATCTATGGGAAATGATGTTAAACAATACATGGTTTCCAAAAGAAGTAGATATGACTCGTGATGTGAATGATTACAAACAACTGACAGATGCTGAAAAAACAGCCTATGACAAAGCACTTTCGCAGCTTATTTTTATGGATTCACTCCAAACAAACAATCTCATTGACAATGTGAACCCTTATGTAACTGCACCCGAAATCAATCTTATACTTGTTCGTCAGTCTTTTGAAGAAGCCCTGCATTCACAAAGTTATGCCGTTATGGTTGACTCAATATCTACAAATTCAGAAGAGATATATGATTTGTGGCGTAGAGATATGATGCTCAAACATAAAAATGATACGATTGCCGCAGTCTATCAAGAACTTGCAAAAAATCCAACTGACAGCAACTTTGTCAAAGCATGTTTTGCAAATCAGATTTTAGAGGGTATCTATTTTTACAGTGGATTTACTTACATTTATACACTTGCACGAAGTGGAAAAATGCTCGGTTCTGCACAGATGATTCGCTTTATTCAAAGAGATGAAGTAACACACCTTGTACTTTTTCAAAATCTTATCAATACACTTAGAAAAGAGCGACCGGATTTGTTTACGGATGAGTTACGCGCAGAAGTCATTGAAATGTTTAAAGAGGCTGTCAAGCTTGAGACAGAGTGGGGAAAATATATCACACAAGGACAAATTTTAGGGCTTACTGATGCAATAGTTGAGCAGTACATTCAGTATCTTGCCGATGACAGATTAAATTCAGTCGGTTTTGACAAAATCTACAATGTATCCAATCCTATTAAATGGGTAGATGATTTTGCAAAATTTAATGATCAAAAAACAAACTTTTTTGAAGGAACGGTAACAAACTACTCAAAAGGCAGTCTTTCATTTGATGATGACTTCTAAAACTTCTGAGCATACACTCTGCTCATTGTTGTTTGAAACAACAGATAATTATGAAGATAATTTACAAACACTGCTAACACTTCTTACACAAACAGAGGAGAACTCTATCATAGTTGCACCTGAAGTTTGTTTGACCTCATTTGATTATGAGAACATGGATGCAATGCTTGGCTTTGCTTCAAAAGCAACGGCAGCCATCAAAAAAGCTTCTCATAAAAAAATCATTATTCTTACAATGTTAGAAGAAAAAGAGGAAAAAGTTTTTAATTTTGTCAAAGTGTTTTATAACGGTGAGGTAGTTTTTCAAAGAGCAAAAGCAAGACTTTTTAGGTTTGGCGATGAAGACAAATATATGCAAGAGGGAAGTGATGACGACTTTAAAATAGTGGAAGTTGCAGGGATTAAGTTGGCGCTGTTTGTTTGTTTTGAACTTCGTTTTAAAGAGTTATGGCAAAAGGCAGAAGGAGCAGATGTAATTGCCGTGCCTTCTTGGTGGGGAAAATTGCGAACGAAGCATTTTAAAATACTAACAGAAGCTTTGGCTGTTATGAATCAATGCTATGTAGTTGCAAGTGACAGTGCAAATGATGAGTGTACGGCAATGAGCGGAGTTATAACACCGCAGGGAGATGCACTAAGAAACGGGAATAGGCCTTGCTTAGAGGTAAAATATGATAAAAAAGAGATAGCATTGATGAGAAGATATATGGATGTAGGGATAAAATAATTTGGATAGAATAACAGCAACAAAAACAGCCCGTTTAGCCGAGGAGTGCAATGCGCAGTTTCCTTTGAGTGAAGAAGTGAAAAACGCTATTGCCGCGACAAACAGAGAAGCATTTGTGCCGATGGGATTTAAACATAATGCCTATAAACTGGATGCTTTGCCTATAGGAGCTGATCAGTACATCAGTTCTCCCCTGACAGTTGCAAAAATGACGGAGTATCTTTTTCCGCGTGGAGCGGACAGAGTTTTAGAAGTGGGTTGTGGAAGCGGTTATCAGGCAGCAGTTCTTTCACATCTGTTTCGCGGTGTTTTTACGATAGAAAGAATTGAGCCACTTATACTTGAAGCAAAAAAAAGGTTTCGCCAGCTTGGTATTAACAATATTCATACCCGCACAGATGACGGACAAAACGGATGGATTCAGTATGCGCCTTATGAAAGGATTCTTTTTTCTGCAACGGCAAAAGAAATTCCAAAAAAGTTGTTTGAACAATTGGCTGACGGAGGAATTTTAGTAGCTCCTTTGCAAAAAGGGAATAAACAGGTGATTACCCGTTTTATCAAAAACGGCGAACATATTGAAGAAGAAGAGCTTGAAGATTGTGATTTTGTTCCGATACTCGACGGTGTACTCAAGTAGCTTTTTAAAGCTTTTTATAGTAGAATAGTAGTAATTTAATTGAGGGCGTGATTATGGAAGAGATGTATGGCATAAAGTATTCAAGGCCAGAAGTTGTTCTGCTTCAAGAGACTGGAATTGGAGTAGCTGAGACAGCTGCCCGTACATGTTATGACAGTTTTTCTAACAGTGAAAATGATGTTGTCAAAGAACTTGAAAGTATATTGCCTGATGCTCAAATGTGCGAATCTCTCAACAATATTGAAGAGTCACAACTGCTTGATGATTTGGCATGGACCTATTTTCACCACTCTATTTTGGAACATGCCAATCTCAGTTATCTTATTCGCGGAACCAGTCGAGGTGTTTTACAAGAACACGCAAGGCATCGCATACAAGCCATCAGTGTACGAAGTACCCGTTATACGATGGGTTCTCTTATCAATGCTTTTGTGGCATCCAAACAAGGTGGGGACAAAGAATTTTTTATAGAAAAAGTTTTAGCATTTGATATGTTTGTTACAGTTGATGAAGCTTATAACAGACTTGAAATCGGGGCAATGTATGAGAAGCTTGATTTTCAGTCAAAACAAGTAGCAAACTTTTATGAACTTGCCGTTGCAAAAAGCTCCCTTGGACTTTTAGAAGAGTTGCAAGGCAAACCGCAAGAACTCTATGAAGCTTTAGAAGTGGGAAAAAAGAAGAGAAATGTAGGTGATGCATTTAAGCATATCATCACGGATAATGTGAAGGTAGATATGGTGGTGACCTTTAATCTTAGAAGTTTAAAAAACTATTTTGTACTGCGTGACAGCGGTGCTGCCTATTTTCAAATACGCTGGCTTGCTCAGGAGATGATGAAAGTTACTCC
>JALSKR010000053.1 GCA_026988735.1 Sulfurimonas sp. | reverse complement strand
GCATGTTCATACAGACAGGTTCCGTCAAAGTTCATAAGTCCGTGTCCGTCATTGACAAAATGTGAAGGCACCCAATCCAATAAAACACCAATATTGTGTTGATGCATAATATCAACAAACTCCATAAACTCATGCGGCGTTCCATATCGTGATGTCGGAGCAAAATACCCTGTTGTCTGGTAGCCCCAGGAACCCTCAAACGGATGCTCCATGACAGGCATAATTTCTATATGCGTATAGTTCATTTCTTGCAAATACACAGCTAGTTCATGTGCGGATTCCGTATACGTCAAAAAACGGTTATTTTCTTCTACTTTGCGTTTCCATGAGCCTAAATGCACCTCATAGATTGAAATGGGTGCTTTGTGAGAATTGTTTTTTGCTCTGTTTTTCATCCATTTTGCGTCACTCCATCCATATCCCTCCAACTCATAAATCTTTGATGCCGAATTTGGTGCGACTTCCGTATAAAAAGCGTAAGGATCAGCCTTGTCTTTGTTAGCATGTTCATTATCAGAATCTACAAAATATTTATAGGTACTTTCATTTGCAACCCCACTGATAAAACCTTCCCAAATCCCAGAACCGTCTTCTCTTTGTTTTAGATAATGGGTGTATCTGTTATAGCTGTTAAAGTCTCCCTGAACCGCCACACTTTTGGCATTTGGCGCCCACACGGCAAAATAAACCCCTGCAATACCCGCGCGCTGCATTTGATGAGCGCCAAGATGCTTATAAAGCTGAAAATGCTTTCCCTCTTTAAACAGGTAAATATCAAATTCGCTCAAGCGTGACACATCATAAAAGACTTCATATTTCATAATTTTTTCCTCGTTTGTGTTGCAATGCAAACAAATAGACTTTTTCATACTCTTTGGCGGAGTCTTCCCAGCTAAAATGCTCCTGCATCGCAAATTTTTGCATTCTTTGAAATGCCTCTTTTTTGTTATTGTAAACATTCACAGCCCACAGAACCGTGTTGTAAAGTGCTTCTAATGTAGCATCATAAAACTTAAAGCCGTTGCCGGTTTTATGCTGCTCATCAAAATTCACTATCGTATCATCAAGTCCTCCTGTTGCTCTGACTATCGGCAGGGTACCGTAGCGCAGGCTGTATATCTGGTTGAGTCCGCAGGGTTCAAAGAGAGAGGGCATTAAAAACATATCACTTCCTGCTTCTATTTTGTGTGCCAGCTCATTTGAATAGCCTACATGCAGGACAAAATTCTCCCGAAAATACGCTACTTCTGAAAAAAAATCTTCAGCCCAATACTCACCGGTTCCAAGCATGACAACCTGTATATCATGGTCCAAGAGTTTGTTTATCACGCCGGCTATCAGTTCTATGCCTTTTTGTTTTACAAAACGTCCTACAAAGCCTATAAGCGGCACGTCATCCCGTACTGCAAGATGAAAATGTTTTTGCAGATCCTCTTTACATGTAAGCTTTCCCTGCATGTTTCCGACATCATAGTTTTGTGCTAAAAATTTATCAACAGCAGGGTTCCATTCTGTATAATCCACTCCGTTTAAGATGCCAAAAAGTTTATGATTATGTGCTCTTATATGTCCGTCCAATCCAAAACCGAATTCCGGTGTTTGAATCTCAAGAGCATATTTTTTTGATACTGTGGTAACGGCATCCGCTTCGGCAATACCGCCTTTTAAGATATTGACACCGTCAAAACTCTCCAAAGAGTGCGGATTAAAATATTCCCAGCCGACCTCCATAACATCCATCACACCTTTGTAAAAATGTCCCTGATGCTGGAGATTGTGAATCGTTAACACCGAAGTCGCATAAGCAAAATCATGCACAAAACGTGTTTTTGCAAGAACTGGCATAGCAGCCGTATGCCAGTCATTTGCATGAATAATATCAGGCGTAAAATGCAGCATTTTACAAAGCTGCAAGGCTGCTTTTGAAAAAAACACAAAACGGTTGTCATTATCATGATAACCGCCGTTCTCATCCCCGTACAGTCCGCTTCTTCCAAAATAGTGTTCATACTCTATAAAATAGATCTCCACCTTGCTTTGAGGCAGAGTTGTTTTGTAGACTCCGGCCCAAAATTCTCCCATAATACCCATAGGAACGCCCAGTGATGCAGGAAGTTTTTCTAGTTTTGCAGTATCAATGCTGTAATACCTCGGCATGACAACTTTAATGTTATGTCCCAGATTTTGCAAAGCCTTTGGCAGAGCACCCGCCACATCAGCCAGTCCGCCTGTTTTGGCAAAAGGGACAACCTCAGCCGCCGCAAAAAGTATATTTAGTTTTTCAGCCATGATAATCCTTTAGTAAAAATGCGCCCTCAAGGGCAGCATCTTCAAGTTGTGAAACAGTAATTTTTATATTTTTCAAAGCAAGCGGCAAAGCATATGCATGGATTCTTTGTTCAACAATCTCGTGTAAGTACCTGTTATTCATAATCAATCCGCCTCCAAGCACCAAAACTTTCGGATTAAAAAGCGTGATAGTCGTACCCACTGCATATAAAAGAGCTTCAACAAATTCATCATAAATTTTTTGTGCTTTGTCATTCTTGCTTTGGTGCAATTGTTCTAAACTCAATGCCGATTTGAGTTTACAGTGCTCCTTCCATCGTAAAAGTCCGCTTCCTGAGCAAAAAAGTTCTATACAGTTCTCTTTGCCGCAGTTACATGTCAAGGGGGCGTTTTTATAGGGAATGTGTCCCAGTTCTGCTGCAATACTGTCATTTCCCTGCAAAAGTCCAGAGGAAGTGACAACGCCAAGTCCAAGGCCTGTTCCCACATAAACGGCACAGATATTTTTGGTATTGCAGGCTCTTGCTTCAGCCAAAACTGCACAGTTGACATCGTTTTGTATAAAAAGTTTTACATTGTACTTGGCTTCTATATAGGCTTTTATGTCATGTTTGTCTATTTTTATATTGGGAGAGGCAAGAATAACACCCTCTTTTATCTGTCCGGCATAGGATATAAAAACAGTTGCAATCTTTTTTTCTTTTTTTAAAATCATCTCTAAAAAACGGCAAAGTCCTGTTTGTGTGCTTTTGAGAGATGATTTTTGTATTGTTTTGCCATTTTCTCTGAGTTCATAACGAAGATATGTTCCGCCTATATCTATCCCCAGTTTCATAGCAGACTCTTATAAATTTTGAAGTATTTTTTTGCACTCTTGTCAAAAGAAAAATCACATGCAAGATTAAAATCTATAATCTTTTGCATTTTTTTCTTCTCACTGTAAAGATTTAAAGCTCTCTCTACAGCATACAAAAACTCTTTTTTGTTCTGCTCTTTATAGGTAACACCCTGTCCACACAAAGCTTTTTGTTCATGCACAGAATCTTTTAAGCCCCCGACCTCATGGACAATTGCTACACTGCCACAGTTCATTGCAATAAACTGATTTAACCCGCAGGGCTCAAACCTTGACGGCATCAGCAAAAAATCAGATGCCAGGTATGCCTGATGTGACAAATCCTCATCAAACCCCTGAACAAAAGAAAAATTGCTCTGTTTTTTTACAAATACATGTAATGCTTGCGTATATTTTGTCTCACCTTCACCCAAAATAAAAAGATTGATTTTTTTCTTTTGCAGTTCTTCAAACGACTCCAGCAACAGGTCAATACCTTTTTGTTCAGTTAATCGACTCACCATAATAAAAAGCGGTAGTTTTGGATTTTCAAAGCCAAACTTTTGACAAAAATCAGCTTTTGCTTTGCTTTTTATTTTTTTATCGTGCAAAGGTTTAAAAACAGTGTAATCAATCCCGTTTAAAATACCGACAAGTTTTCGCTCATGTTTTTGCAAAAAACCGTTTAAACCACAGCCAAAACCTTCTGTTAAAATCTCCCGCGCATAAGTCGGGCTTACCGTAGTAATCATATCACTGTAGGCAATTCCTGCCTTTAGCAAATTGACTTTTGAATAAAATTCCAAAGCATCCATAGTAAAATAGCGTTCAGAAATATCCAGAGTTTGCAAAACTGACTGATCAAAAACACCCTGATACGCAAGATTGTGAATAGTAAATACCGTTTTAATATTCAGTTGGTATTCTTTTACAAAGAGTGCAACCAGTGCCGTATGCCAGTCATTGAGATGGATGAGTCTACAGTTGAGGCGCAAAGCCAGTTCAAGAACCGCCATGCAAAATATCCCAAAACGCAATGCATTGTTTTTATAGTCTCCATTTTCATCACCGTACAGATTTTGTGTCTGACTCAAGTGTAGCGCTTTTACAAAATAGGTAACAACATCTTTTTCTTCTTTTGTAAAAATTGTAACCGGGTAATGCCCGCCGTCCAAACTTACCGTAAAATTATCATAAGATTTATACTCACTCTCATTCATACATCCGTACAGCGGCATTACTCTGCTGATTTTCACATACTCCTTTAAAGCAAGAGGCAAAGCACAGGAGACATCTGCAAGCCCGCCTGTTTTTGCATAAGGGAAAATTTCACTTGCCGCAAAAAGAACATTCATCTTCTAATTACCTCTCAACAGTTTGGCACAGACTTCAGGAGCAACACCGTTAATTGCCGTCTCTGCAGAGAGTTCAAATCCTGCTAACGTATAAAGCCTTGGCATTATCCGCAAATAAAAACTGAAATTTTCAGCAATATCATTCATATATTTTTCATTTTCAAAATTTTTATTTACCGGTGCAATATGGAAACTGATATTGTAATCATATGCATCAAGCTGAGTATCAAGCATGCTAAAAACATTTTTGAGTATTTGTGCCAAATCTTTTAGTTCCTCTTGAGAACAGTGACTGACATTTGAAATTACTTTGCCAGGAGCAATAATCACTTCAAAAGAGAAAAAACTTGCATAGGGGCAATAGGCGGTAAATATGCCTGTTTCGTCAATAACTCTCACTTTTGCCTCTTTTTCATTATGCACCATATCCTGAACAATTCCTCTGCCATGAATACTATAATACTCTTGGTTTCTTTGTAAAAATTCCAAAGCATTTTGAGGCATTATCGGCAATGCTATGATTTGTGTGTGCGGATGTTGCTGCGAGGCTCCGGCATTTTGCCCGCTGTTTTTAAATATATTTACAGAGATGATTCTTTTGTCTTTTGTCAAATCAGTTATCCGTATATTTAGAGTCAAGAGCCAGTCAAAAATCTCTTGTTGAGAAAGAGCAGAGAACCTGCACTCATGACAGGGTGTGTCTATAATAATTTCATGTGCACCGAAACCTTTGACATACTCAAAAAAACCGTCTCTTTGGGAAATATTTTTCTCTTCTATCTGTACTGCTTTATACAGATTCGGAACAACTCTTGTCCGCCAGCCCGGTGTGTTTGCTCTGTTGTCTCGCAGGGCAAAGATTTCAGGCGGGGTAAACTCTTCATGTCCCTCACAAAACGGACAGTTTTCTTTCTCAGACTCTAAGGGTTCCTGTTTTACAAGATTTGGACGATGCAGACGCTCCGGTGCGATAATTACATACTTGTTATGCAGTTTGTCATAGCGTATTTCAGACATTATGCACTTCCAAAGAAAATTGCAGTTGTAAATCTGATACAAAATCTGTTATAAAAACAAAGCTTATCTGCTGTGCTATTTTCTCAAAACCGTTCTCAGACTGGGAAACTGTATGCAAAACAAAGGCAAATATATTACATTTTTGATTTACCCTTATAAGCAATGTTTTTTTTGTAAAATCATCTTGAATTGCCAATCTGTCGACATCATGCAGACGCAAACCGTCTTGCACGGTTTTGTCATTAAAAGTTACTGCATATGGATGGGCAAAATGAAAATTAAACTCCTGGGCAAAGTAGAGTTTTTCTGTATATGCTGTTGTAAATCTGTTTTTTAAATGAAATGCATTTGTATCAAAAGAATACCTTTTTTGCAGTTTTGCATCATACTTTTTTTCACCCAGATAGATACCGCCTTGGCGTACAAACTTTTTATTTTTCAGGACAAACGGCTTGTTTGCAAAATCACCCACCTCCTTGTAAGCCAAATGTTGAAAACTCTCCAACGTAAATTCCTCACAGCTGAAGTGGTCTATAAAAGAGTTCTTTGCATGCCAGTCAAATACAAGTTCACTCTTTAAAGATTCATCTGCTTTACTGTTTCTGTCATGGATACTAGCAATAACTTCTTTGTTTTCATGTTTGTTTTTTTGCTCTACATGTAGAATTTTATTATGATAGCTCTCTTTTCTTCTCATAATGGTATTTTGCCAGTTAAAGAGAGTGTCAAGTGAGCCAAATTCGACCATCTGTGCACCATTTTTTGTAGAAAAGAGCAAACTGAGTGTCGGTGTTAAGACTTTGAGCTCACTATATCCGTCTTTGTCAATATCAAAAAACTCAAAACTTATCTCTTCTTTGGCTCGCTGCTGTTCTATTTCAAGAAGGTATCTATAGGCATTGTCCCGCAGACTCGGCAGATAAAAACCGCCAAAAATACCATGCCAAAAGCCATCATTTGTCTGCAGTCTGTAAAGTGCATCGAGTGAATATCTGTCAAAATCTTTTTGTTTCAAACTCAAATAGAGCATTCGCTTATGCAAATAGTTACTCTCATGATATTTTATAAAAAAGTTTTTCCAGATACCGCCTTTGATAATGTAGGGTGCAACCTCTTCTTGAATCTTCTTAAATTCCAAAGCAGCCTCTGTCTCTAGACTCCACTCTCCCATCTCAGAGTAAGAACAGTTATCCAGATACGCCAGTCCCAAAGAGTTGTTTTTTTGCAGATATTTGCTGTAATGCTGCGTTTGTATTTTTTCATTTTCCAAAACAGCTTCTACAAAATTCTGCAGCCATTTTTGCTCATAAACCCATTTGTTTGTATCGGGCCAGAGTCCAAACTTTTCGGCATCATCAAATATAACGGCTGCAGAATTTTCCTCTTTTTGATATTCCAAAATGCTATCTATGGCATCACCGTCACTGGAAAAAGGCAAAGAGTATCTCAACTTTTTTGCTATAGGAAAAAGAGCCAAATCATCCCCGTTATCTTCCGTCATATAATAACCGTTCATTTTATTCGCATCATATCTGTTGCTTAAAAAATGGTAATCATCCACCATGGCATATTGTATACCGCATCTTCTTAAATCGCTTACCAAAGAGGCTTCCCAAACTCTCTCCGTCAGCCATAAGCCCTGAGGCTTTACCTTAAAATGTTTTTTTATATAGTTGCTGAGCTTTTTTATCTGTGCCCGTCGGTCTTTGGCGGGTATGCTAGAGAGTACAGGTTCATAATATCCTCCACTGAGCCACTCAATAGAGCCGGCTTTTGTCAAAGTCTGCATATTTGCAAAAAGTTTCGGATATTCTGATTTTATCTTGTCAAGCAGCCACCCGCTGCAGTGCAGGGAAAACTTAAATTTTGGATATTGCAGCATTGTCTGAAAAAATGGTTCATAACAGAGCTTTACAGCTTTGTCTACTGCCTCATCAAAATTATCTACAGGCTGATGCATATGAATTCCAAACAATAAAGATACTTTTTTCATTTTTTCCCTCATATAAACCAGTTTTTGGCATAATCATCTTGCAGATCTACTTCAAGTTCACCAAAACTCGGCAGGGTTTGCAAAGAAGTACTGTTTTCTTCAATTTCAAATCGTAACCAAATTTTCTTTTGCTTTATCTGCTCTTTATCCAGACTTACCTCCAGCCACTCTTTACATGCAGATTTTATTTTGATGCCCTGCAGTACAATCTCCTTTTGATGAAAAGATATTTTTATACTCAATCCCATCGGGTCTATGATAATATTCATTCTGCCTTTTTTACACAAATTTTCAACAGCACCCTCAAAAGCAAAATAGAGTTTAAAATCATCCTGTCCATAGTATATTTTTTTAATGGGTCCCGTATTTGACTGCATTGTTGAAAAAACTCTGCTCTCATCTATAACACCGCAGCCCATCCACTCAAAAAACGAATCTCTTTTACCGTCTATGTTCGGTGTTATTTTTGACTGCGGTTTTATCCAAAATTGTGTGCTGCTTTGATTTTTTCCGATTGGCAGGTACAAATCATTGGGTACGGCAATGCCTATCAGATTGTAAATATTTATAAGGTGCCTGCGAAAAATTGCATCAAATTCCAAAGCAAAATTTGTATAATGATCACTTCCGTACCACCAAAACCAGTCAGAGCACTCTGCCTGTAAAAAGTGGTCTGCTATTTTTGTTTTTTTTGCATCACTTAATGATGCTTTATGATGTTCATAATCTTTTTTTGCCAAAAAAAGAAGTTCCCAAGCTCTTCTCTTCTCATACTCTCCGACCCAGGTATCAAAAGAGCCGTTGATCCAACTTCCCGGCTCCAGATTAATAAGCTCACGAGAAGGCAGACTTTTTACCTCATCTGTTGTCAATGTTTTACACCAGGATGCTTTTTCCAAAGAAGCGTACAGTGCTTCAAAAAAATCAAAACCGTTATTTTTATAAAACTCCCAGGCATTTTCACCGTCTAAAATCACAAAAACAGTTGCGTTGCCATTCATATTTTGTATAGATTCCAGTTCTGACATAAAATTTTCTGCAGCCTCTCTCGCCTCTTTGTATCTATACTCAAAACCTATCAAATCGCTCAGTTTGTGATCACGAAATCCTATAAGCATATGCTTATAATTATAGGGAGTATAAATAAGCTTTTTGCTGTTTGTATTTAAAGATTTATAGAGTATTGCTTCGTCTGTTGCGATAAAATTAATACCAAGAGACTTTAAAAGCGCTACACTCTTCTCATCAACAGCTCCCTCTGCAGGCCAAAAAACATCTGTTGTATAGCCAAAGGTCTCAAAAAACAGATCTTTTGCCTTTTGTACATGTAAACGGGAATCTTCTTCAAGTTTTTCATAATTTTGCGGTATCTGCGTATGAGGATTTGCTCTTTTGGCATTTTGCATATCAAGCAGTAACGGCAATATAGGATGATAAAACGGTGTCGTACTGATTGTTATACGTTTTTTATCATAAAGTTCTTTATAAAACTTCCATATGCCCCTTATAAATTTTGACAACTCCTCTAAAAGCTGTACTTTATCTTCATCGGTATAATTTCTTTGCTTTTGCAGTAAACGCTTTACATGTAAGTTGTTTTTTTGAAGATAATTTCCACACCAGGAGAGAACAAACAGAACTTCAAGGTCCAACAACTCATCATCATCAAAATTCTCTTTTTTATACAGTTCTTCGTAATGGGACAAGCTTTTTACCATCGTGTCAAACTGGGAACTTTTGCAAATTTTTACAAGCCATTGTCTCTCCTGTGTTTTCAAAGAAGATGGATTTTGTGACCAAAGGGACAAAAACTTGTCTGATTTTTTGGAATTTTTATAATAGAGTTTCAACTGCTCTATCAAAGGAGAAGTGATATTAAATGTTGCCTGTATGTTTTTATATCGACTGAGCATCCACGGCATATCATAATAGTCTTTTATGGCATGCAAAAAGACCCACGGCATCTGCATAATTCCCTCTTCGTTGCGATAGTCAGGCTGGTGCATATGCCACATAAAACTTACATTCATAATTGTCCTACTCTTGTGAAAATTGCTCTATTTTTTTCAGATACGATTCATAAAGCAACTCTCCTTTTTCGTCATTCTCCGCCTGAATATAGAGGTTGAGATGTTCACTGTACTGATCAGGTATCATTAATACCCAATCATTTTTGCCTTCCCAGATTTTCACACCCACTTCTGATGATGATTTTTTCCCTTTTGCGTATTTCAAAAATTTTCGCATCATCTTACCCTTCAACTTTTGAGGACAATCAACTTTAAATTGTTTATAGTAAAAATCGCTCAGACTTCTTATAAGAACTGACAAATCAATTTTATAGGTACTTAAAAGCTCCATGATTTTCAGACTCGCATAGAGCGCATCACGGGTATAGCTAAACTCCGTAAAAACAAAATTGCCGTCCACTGTGGCAATCAAATCATACTCTTTTAACTTTTGCACTTTAAAGTCACTGTACTTGCCTCTTTCTATAACAAGATTTTTAAAGTATCGGATATCCGGTGCCCAGACAGGCAAAAAAACTTTTTTCTTTTCATTCATCCCGTCCAAATTCAATAACTCAAGCACGGCATACAAAGCTTTTACTTTACTCAAGACCACACCGTTTTCAGCCACAAGAACCAACTGTTGGGCATTGGGATAGATTAAAAACCCCATATTATAATTCAGACAGCGTACAATCTTTGATACATTGAGTTGTGATTTTTTCTCCAACAGTGCAATATTCGCTAATTTTTTCTCATCATAATAAGAGTTCAGTATGACATGTTCTACTGCCATATCATTGATAATTTTTGGAAATATATCTGTCGTTGTACCGTGCATTAAATCCATTACCACTTTGAAATTTTCGTGTCTTACAATCTTATGGTCAATATTATTCATGATTGCCCGCTGATAATTAATGGCCTCTATGTTATGTTCAGTTTCCCGAATTCTTCCTATTTTGTTGTAATCAACACGACGGAATTTCTCAGCAAAAAAAGTTTTTTCTATTGTTTTGGCAGATTCGGAATGTATTTTCATTGCTTCATCATTAAAAAAAGTTATCTCCGAACTGGCCGTATCATTCAAACATCTTTTAAAATGCACACCGGCGACTAAATTATCGTCATGGGCAAGCGTATATCTAAGAACAGAAGGGGGCGTCTCTTTCAAATCCAGAATATTAACTCCGCAAGAGAGCAGACCACCTAAAAAAGCACGTTTAATCATCAATGAGTTTTTATCCTGGTCACGTCCGGCTAACACAGTAGAGTGGACAGGCAGTTGCGCTCCCAAAGATTCTCCGAGTTTTGTAGCCATTTCACAGGAGAGTTCAATATTGCTTTTACCGTAAACACTTCCGTCTTCAAAAATAGAGTTTTTATATTTACTGCCCAAAACAAGATTGTTCGTTACAACAGAAGCCGGTTCTATTTTTTTATTTGGCCAGATAATAACATCTTTGTCAAAGCGTGTCAGTTCCCCAACTTCGCACCCCTCCGCCAGTATAAGACCTGCCGTTGCACTAACATATTTCTCAATGATATTATCATTACAAATCACACAGCTGTCCATGAGCACGTGTGTCGAAACTTTTATATCTTCCCAAAAAACAGAATTCTTAATTTTACTTGATGCCCCAATACTTACATTGTCCCCTATAACAGTGTTGGTCAGCTTTACATTCTTTTGGATTGTTACATTATTGCCTAAAACAACAGTACCGATAATTTCAGCTGAATCTGCAATCTTGTTTTTCCCTAGTGAATAGAGCACTCCGTCAGGATATTTTTTCTTCTTACCGGGTATTTTAAACTTTACTTCACCACCCAGTATATCTTCATATACCTCTCTGTAACTCTGCGGATTGCCGACATCACGCCAATAACCCTGCAGATTGTAAGCCATCAACTCAATTTTTTGCTCCATGAGCGTTGGAAACAAATCTTTTGCAAAATCAAAATTTTCACCCGCAGGAATAAAATCCAAAATTTCAGGTTCAATTATATAAATCCCCGTATTAATAGTGTCACTGAAGACCTCTCCCCAGCTCGGTTTTTCAAGAAATTTCTCAATCACGTTATCTTCATTGGCTATAACAACACCAAACTGCAGAGGATTTTCCACAGAAGTAAGCCCGATGGAAAGTTTTGACTTCTTTTTTTTATGAAAATCAAAAAGTTCTTGAAAATTAAAGTCTGTTACCAAATCACCGCTGATTATAATGAAATTCTCATCACCTATAAATTCTTGTGCAAGTTTGACAGCCCCCGCCGTTCCGTAATCATCATCAGGTACAACATAACTTATATTTATGCCAAAATCACTGCCGTCTTTGAAGTAGTCTTGAATAATTTCTGGTTTGAAATAAAGAAGAATAATAAACTCTGTTATTCCCAAATCTTTGAGCATCATCATTGTATGCTCCATCATGGGCTTATTCATTACAGGTAACATTGGTTTTGGACGTGAATTTGTCAAAGGCTGGATTCTTGTTCCGAATCCGCCCGCCATAACTACCGCTTTCATTGTTCTCCCTTGTTTACAATTTTAAATAAACCTACCCAACCAGTTCTTTTATAAGATTTTGTGCTTCTGTTTGTATTTGTTTGAGATGCTCTTTTGATAAAAAACTCTCAGCATAGATTTTGTAAATATCTTCTGTTCCCGACGGACGCATTGCCACCCAGCCGTTTTGTGTAACAATCTTCACTCCGCCTATGGACGCACCGTTTCCTGAAGCTTTTGTAAAAATTTTTTCTATTTTTTCACCGCCGAGTATTTGAATATTGAGAGACTCTGCATCAAGGTTTTTCAGTATCTTTTTTTGCTCCAACGAGGCAGGTGCATCAATACGCTCATAGTAAGATTTTCCAAACTCTGCTTCAAACTCGGCATAGATATCTGCGATATCTTTGCCTGTAACTGCCATAATCTCAGCTGAGAGCAGTGTCATAATAATGCCGTCTTTATCTGTCGTCCAGACAGAGGCATCATTTCTTAAAAATGACGCTCCGGCACTCTCTTCTCCAGCAAAACCGAGCCATCCCTCAGATAAACCATCCGCAAACCATTTGAAACCTACCGGTACCTCATAAACATCTATACCGAGATTTGCACAGACTCTGTCTATCATAGAACTAGAAACCAAGGTTTTTCCGACTTTTAAATCTTTCGTAAAGTTTTTTCTATGCGTAAAGAGGTACCAGATAGCCACACTGAGGTAATGATTTGGATTAATAAGTCCGCCTTTTGGCGTTACAATCCCGTGTCTGTCTGCATCTGTGTCATTTGCAAAAGCCAAATCATACCTATCTTTGAGTTTAAGCAGTGACGCCATTGCATAAGGTGAAGAGCAGTCCATGCGGATTTTCCCGTCATGATCCAAAGTCATAAAAGAAAAAGTAAAATCTGCATACGGATGAATTATTTCCATATCAAGATGATAATACTCTTTTATCTTTTCATACACCTGTATCGATGAGCCTCCAAGCGGATCTGCTGCCAACCTGAATTTGGCATTTTTTATCACTTTAAAATCTATAATTTCACAGAGTGCTTCCACATAAGGAGTAATAAAATCATATGCTGAAACATATTTGGACTGGAGTGCCTCTTCATAAGAGACAAGAACGACATCTTCAAGCTTGTTTTGTAAAATCTCATTCGCTCTTTTTTCAATGGCAGAAGTCACATCGGTATCGGCAGGTCCTCCGTTTGGCGGATTATATTTAAAGCCGCCGTCCTGGGGAGGATTATGTGAGGGTGTTATTATTATACCGTCTGCCCTCTCTTTGTTGTGTTTATTATGTTCTAAAATTGCAAAAGAGACTAAAGGAGTCGGTGTATAGATTTCGTCTTTGGCAATACAAACAAAAATACCATTTGCTGCACATACGCGAACAGCACTTATCTGTGCCGGTGTTGAAAGTGCATGGGTGTCTTTGCCTATGTACAGCGCTCCGTCGTAACCCATCTTTTTTTTATACTCACATACCGCCTGCGTAATTGCCAGGACATGTGCTTCATTAAAACTGTTGCTAAAGGCACTTCCCCTGTGACCCGATGTTCCAAAGCTTACCTTTTGGTCTGCTGATGAACAATCCGGCTGACACTCATAATAATCACTGATAAGCGAGGCAACATCAATTAATTCTTCATGAGGAGCCGGCTTTCCTGCCAAAGAACTCAGCATTTAAAATGGCTCTACACTGTATACTCTGCCATTACGCTTGACTATACGAATTCTTTCACCTTTGTAAAAATCTTTCCCTTTGGCAATAACTACAATTCGTCGTCCGTCATCAAGTAATACGCTCAACTCAAGAGCATTTACTTTTCCAAGTTGGTTTCCTGCATAGGCACCGCCTAAACCGCCTATAAGCGTTGCCAATGCATTGCCTCTGCCTTTACCGACCAAGGAACCTAAAACCACACCGGAAATTGCACCCACAAATGTACCTGTACCGTTATCTTTTATAACGACCGGTTTTACAGATTCGATGGTACCGACCTGATATGTCAGTTCATAATTTACAGCACTCGGGTCTATTTCATTGACACCACGGGTTGCACATCCACTCAAAAACAAACTACCTGCTAAAACAGTTGCTAAAATTCTTTTCATAATTTCATCCTTTTTTTATAATTTTGAAGCCATATAATCAGCTACTTCGAGCAGCCTCTGTGAATAACCATACTCATTATCGTACCACGCCATTACTTTGACCATACTTTTACCAACTACAGATGTTGACAAACCGTCTATAATACTTAAGTGTCTGTTACCTATAATATCTGAGGAGACAACTTCATCAGTCGTAAACTCCAAGATGCCCTGCAATTGGGTTTCTGAAGCTTTTTGAAATGCTTCATTCACACTCTCTGCCGTTACATCTTTCTTGAGTAGTGCCACAACTTCTGTTATGGCTCCATCAGGAACAGGAACACGCAAAGCCATGGCTTCCATTTTCCCTGCCAGTGATGGAATGACTTCAACTGTTGCAATAGCTGCGCCTGTAGTTGTCGGTATGATGTTGACAGCTGCCGCACGGCCGCGTCTGCGTTTTTTGGCACGCTTGTCAACTGTCACCTGAGAGGAAGTATAGGCATGTGTTGTCGTAATCATGGCATTTTGTACACCGAAATTCTCTTCAAGCACTTGCATTACAGGTGCTAAAGAGTTGGTTGTACAAGAAGCATTGGATATTATATGATGCTTTTGAGTGTCATACTCTTTATGATTCACTCCTTTTACTATTGTTAAATCGACATTTTTCCCCGGTGCGGAGATAAGCACTTTTTTGGCACCCGCCTCTATATGTTGTACCGCCAAAGTTCCATCGGTAAAACGTCCTGTACAGTCTATGACAATATCTATACCTAAATCTTTCCACGGCAACTCCAAAGGGTTGTGGTTACTTACTATCGTAATTTCATGCCCGTCAATGACAAGTGTATTCTCTTTTGTTTCAATAGAAAAATCTGCCCGTCCGTGAACAGAATCATACTGCAAAAGATACGCAGCATCTTCTACACTTGAAGTATTTGCCGCAACTATTTCACAGTTTTGTGGCAGATTATTTACATAATGTCTGAGTACCTGATTACCAATTCGACCAAGTCCGTTAATTGCTATACGTTTTTTCATAACTTTTCTCCTGTATGTTGTAAATTTTTTGAAATAGGAATGTAGAATTTTTCAAGATAATCCTTCATCATTCTTCTTGCACTAAAAGCAGGCGGAATGCTCAGCATCGCCTCTTTCATCTTGAGTATCCAGTTATTTGGCACTCTATTGTTATCTACCTCATAATAAAGCGGTACTATTTCATTCTCGAGTAAATCATATAGGGCTGAAGCATCTTTCGCATTGTCAGACGGTTCTATTCCGAATGTCCAACCGTTTTTACCATTATAAGCCTCCGGCCACCAACCGTCCAAAACTGATACATGAAGCGTACCGTTAAGTGAAGCTTTCATACCACTGGTACCGCAGGCTTCCATAGGTATCAATGGATTGTTCAACCATACATCCACACCGTGGAGCAGATACTTTGCTACATTTTCACCATAATCTTCCACAAAAGCTATACGCCCTCTAAACCTGCAGTCTTGTGCTGTCTTAAATATATGCTGCAGTATTTTTTTTCCTGCCATATCAGAAGGATGGGCTTTGCCTGCAAAAATAATCTGCACAGGTTTGTCACTGTTGTTTAAAATTTTTTCCAGTCTGTCCAAATCCTGTAAAATCAAATCAGGACGTTTGTACTCAGCCATGCGACGGGCAAATCCAATCGTTAAGATATCAGGGTCCAAAAGCACTCCTTCTGACATGGCAACAACAGGGTCAATCCCATCATCTGCATATTTCATACGGACACATTCTCTTATAAAATTAACCATGACTATTTTACTCCTTTGTGAAATATCCCAAAGTTTTTTATTCTCTATATCCTTTATAAAATCCCACAGTTCACTCTCATCCTGTATTACATTCCATTTATCTCCCAAAGAATGTATCAGTATTTCAGTCAACTCATCACTGATCCATGTCGGCAGATGTACCCCGTTTGTCACATAATCCATAGCCGGTTTGCCGTCTTCTTTTTTTGGCAACACATGTTTCCATATTTCTGTTGCCACCTCACAATGTTTTTTACTGACTGCATTTACATTATCGCACATATTCAATCCAAAAACCGTCATATTAAAACCGGCATTTGGATTGTCAGGATTCAGACCAAAACTCATAAACTGCTCTTTGTTCATTCCCAATGCTTCCCAGTAATCTTTAAATGATGCTCCTATCATATCAAAATCATATACATCCGTTGCAGCCTGCAAAGGTGTATGTGTCGTAAAAATTGAGGTTTTTTTCACTTTTTGAATTGCTGCATCCAGACTCAATTTATCATTTTGCATAAAACTTCGTACCCGTTCAAAAAGAGCAAAGGCAGGATGCCCCTCATTAAGATGCAAAATGGAATATTCGATGCCAAGCTCTTCAAGCACTCTGTATCCGCCTATACCGAGTACAATCTGTTGACGCAGTCTTTGGTTCATATCAGAAGTATAGAGTCTGGAAGAAATTTGCCTGTCCCAGGGATCATTTTTTTCTATGTCCGTGTCTAAAAGATAGAGCGTCACGCGACCGACATTTATCTTCCATACACTTGCAAATACAGGAGGATCAATAAACGGCACCTCTATCGTGAAATGGTTTTTATCATTATCTAAAACCCTTTCAATCGGTGCCACATCTTTTTCTATAGGCTCTTCAGCCCCGTTTTGCCAGCCATCTGTACCGATAAACTGACGAACATATCCTTTTGGATACATAAATCCTATACCCACCATCGGCAGACCCATATCGCTGGATTCTTTTAAAATATCTCCGGCTAAAAACCCCAAACCTCCCGAATATATCGGTACGGAATGATGCAAACCGTATTCTGCACAAAAATATGCAACAGGTAAAGGTTCCTTTGCATAAACATTGGTATCATTCATATATACTTTGAACATATCATATACATAATGATATTCACGCATAAAATACTCATTGGAACATGCTTTTTCCAGTTCTTCTTCTGACATATTTTTAAGCATTAAAATTGGATTATGATTACTCTCCTTCCAGAGATAGGCATTTAAAAGTTTAAAAAGATTTTTTCCGCGCGGATTCCATGTCCACCACAGATTAAGAGAAATATCTTTCAAACCAATTAATTTTTCAGGCAGCTTTGGTATGGCTATATTTACCGAAGGATCTTTTTTCATCATCTTTTATCCTTTATTTCCACTTATAAATCGCCGTCTCTTCAAGCATCATTTCTATTTCCAAAAGTCTGTTGTATTTTGACAGTCTTTCACTGCGTGAAGCTGAACCTGTTTTGAGATGTCCACCATCCATTGCTACTGCAAAATCAGCTAAAAAGGTATCTGCAGTTTCACCTGAACGGTGTGAAAGCAAGTATCTCCATCCATTATCACGACACATTCTTACAGCATCTATTGTCTCTGTGACTGTTCCGATTTGATTGAGTTTGATAAGTGAAGAATTCGCAGTGTGTTCTTGAATCCCTCGTGAAATAAATTTTGTATTTGTAACAAAGATATCATCTCCGATTACCTCTATTTTATCGCCAAGTTCTGCTGTAAATTTTGCAAAACCTTCCCAATCTTCTTCAGCCAAAGGATCTTCCCAAAAGATAATAGGATATTTTTTAACCCACTCTTTGGCAATTTTTATGAGATTATCACTTGTTTTATGTCCGGCACCTGACCATTTAAGATCATAATTTCCTTTTTTATCACTGCAAAATGAAGTTGCGGCACTGTCTATACCTATCATAATATCTTTACCGGGTTCAAATCCGGCATTTTGTATCGCTTCTATGATAAGTTCCATAGCCTCTTCGTTGCTTTGTAAATCCGGTGCAAAACCTCCCTCATCTCCGACAGAAGTTGCAAGCCCTTTTTTGGCTAAAATCTTTTTCAGGGCATGAAATGTTTGTGCAACATAACGCAAACCTTCACTAAAAGTCGGTGCACCGACAGGTACGGCCATAAACTCTTGAAAATCTACACTGTTATCGGCATGTTCACCGCCATTTAAAATATTCATACATGGTACAGGTATTCGTCTTGCATCCGTACCTCCAAGGTACTCATACAATTCCAGACCGCTTGAAGCAGCAGCCGCTTTTGCTACAGCCATACTTACGCCCAAAATAGCATTTGCTCCAAGATTTGATTTATTTGGCGTACCGTCAAGTGCTATCATTGCAGCATCTATTTTGGCCTGCTCTTTTGCATCCATACCTACAATTAATGGCGCGATTGCATTGTTTATATTTGCAACAGCTTTTAAAACACCTTTACCATCATACCGTTTTGGATCATTGTCTCGAATTTCAACCGCTTCGTACTCTCCTGTACTCGCACCTGACGGTACAGAAGAAGAAACTTTCGTTCCGTCTTCAAGTTCGAGTAAAACTCTTACAGTAGGATTTCCTCTTGAGTCAAGTATCTCTAATGCTTTTATACTTTTTACAATAGAATTCATTGAATCATCCTCTTTGCATCATAGATTTAAAAAATATCTGTTGTGCCAGTTTTCCAAAAGCTTCATTCAGTGTAGGATGAGGATGAATTGCACCCAATACATCCATAGCAGTCATTTTATTTGCTACTATCAAAGAAGCTTCTCCGACCAAAGAGGAAGCATCTGCACTTACAATTTCTACACCGATGATGATTTTTGTTTTCTTGTCGATGATAAACTTTACAAAGCCGTCCGTTCTTTTGTCTATTTGTGCCCTTGCATCTATCTCATAGTTATAAACTTCTACGTTTGTCTCTATATCTCTTTTTTTTGCGACACTTTCATCTATTCCAACGACAGCGATTTGCAGATCACTGAAAAGCACCCAGCTGTTTTTGTCATAATCTACTGCATGCGGGCTTGGCGCATACATATTGTGTACAACTATACCAGCTTCATAACTTGCTGTATGCGCAAATTTCGGGCTGTTGATACAGTCACCGCAGGCATAAATATGCTCCTGAGATGATTGCAGTTTTTCATTTACCAGTACACCTTTTTCATCATATGCCACTCCAGCTTTTTCAAGGGAAAGATCATCAAGATTTGCCACACGACCTGTTGCCATTACAACATTGTCATATTCAAGAATCCGTTTTTTACCTTCTTGTTTAAAGTGTATTATAAATTTATCATTTTCATAATCAATCTTCTCCAACCCTACATTCAAATCTATTTTGATACCAAGTGTAAGCATATTGTTATAGACAATGTCTGTTGCATCTTTACTGATGTGTTTTAAGATTTTTTCACCGCGCTCTAACACATGACACTTTGTACCAAGTTTTGCAAACATTTGCACCAGTTCGCAACTGATAGCACCAGCACCTATAAAAAGTAACTCTTTTGGTATCTCTTCTTCAAAAAACAGATCTCTGTTTGTCCAAACTCTATCAACTCCATTCCCTTTTATATCAGGAATTGCACTTTTGGCACCTGTCGCAATCAGTGCTTTTTTAAAACAAAAAAGCTCTCCGCTAACGTCTACTGTATGTTCGTCAACAAAGGCCGCTTTGCCTTGCTTAAAATCAAGTGAAGGTAATTTTTCTATCTGTTTTAAAGCAGCCATAGAACGATTTTTCAAAATCATATCTTTATCTTTTAAAACAGCTTCCCAGTGTATCTGTTCTTTTCCTTTAAGCTCTATATTAAAAGTACTGGAAGTGAGCACATCCCAATATTTATTTGCCGCATTTTCAAGTACCTTTGAGGGAATACATCCCTCAAACAAACATTCACCGCCCGGTGCTTCTCTTTTATCTATCAACAGAACTTTTATACCAAACTGCGCTGCTGCCATAGCAGTTGGAGTTCCCGCAGGACCTGCACCAATAACAATTAAATCATATTCTTTGTTCATATCGCGTTCCTATTGAAGTAGTTGCAATGCTTCTTTTACAGTAGCATTTTGCGAAGTTATTGCATAAATAGCATTTGCCATTTTTACAGCCTCTTTCAGTGGACGCTGATGAATGTTACGCCCTGTACCGTTACCGCGAGAACCTCCTTTGTGAATTTGTTCATATAGCTCTGTTAAAAACTCTTTTGCATCTTTTTTAGCACCGCCTTCACACAGAACTCCAGTTTTTCCTGCTGCCATTGTTGCCTCTTGAAGTAGTTTTGCATCAAACTTTCCTTTTTTATTATAAGGAACTTTGAGTTTGACAAAATCAGCACCCAAAGCTGCACCCACACCAGCTGCTCCTGCAATAAGATGTCCATCATGTTCATCTTTTACAAACTTACCCTTTGGATAGATCCAAAGCACAGCCAAAAGACCGTTTTTATGTGCTTCATGCACTATACTTGCTGCCTGGGTTAACATTTCATGTTCAAATGCACCGCCAAGGTAAAGGGTATAACCTACACCTTTTATATCAAGTCCACTCTCTTTTGCAAATGCGACTACATCACCGACGCTCAACCAGGCTTTTGAATAGGGGTCCTGTTTGTCATAAGGAACAAGATTTGTTTTTGAGTTGAGTTTTACAAGATAAGGAATATTTTTATAATCACGTCCATATCTGCTAATCAGCCCAAACTGTGTTGCGAAAACACCAATTTTTGCTTTTGAAGCAATCTGAAACATATGTTCAGGTGAGTTGTCTTCAAGTGGAATATCTTTACCGTAAAAGTCATTGTTCAAATGCTCAACTTTTTGATCTCCTGCAAAAAGCATCAAATGGTTTGTAGCATTTGTTGCCTCTTTAAGATTCTTTTTGTAAAGTGACACTTTTTTTGCCGGAACATCTGCTGGAATATTATATTTCATT
>JALSKR010000052.1 GCA_026988735.1 Sulfurimonas sp. | reverse complement strand
TGGGAGTTTTTTGCGTTGCAAGATTAGTGACTTTAGTCTCTACAATCTGTTGCGTTGTGATTTCAGCACTGCTGCTTTGCGCTTTAAATAAAGGTGTCTGCTTTAGCTCTTGTTTATTTTGTTGTTTATTCACTAGCGTCTCTTTTTTTGCCAGTTCTAAATTTTCTTCTGTTGCGTCAGAATTTTCTGTCAGTTGGGTATTTGTAGTCTTTTGTTGTTTCACTTTTTTTACAGCTTCAAGATCTTCAGGCATTACCTCTTGCTGAGCTTCTTTGTTTACATGTAAAGGTTTTTGCTCAATTTTTGGCATTTCTGTGCCTTTGTTTACATGTAAAGGCTTTTGCTCAATTTTTGGCATTTCTGTGCCTTTGTTTACATGTAAAGGCTTTACCTCTTCTAAAGTAATTTTTGAAATATCAATACCAATTTTTTTTGCAACCTGAACAAGGCCGCTAAGTGTTTTTGGAAGAGCAGCGATCTCAGATTTTTTAAATCCCTCACTTTGTATAATCTTCTCTTTTAAAAATTGTTTTGCCTCTTTTGTGAGCACCTTTAGCTCTTCTTGCGTCATGGAGACTGTAAGTTTAGGATCAAGTTCAAAACTCTCTACTTCTGTTGTTATAGATGCAACAGTCTCTTTTTCATCTTTTAATGCAAGAAGCAGAGAACCGTTTTGTACAGTTTCACTGTTTGATTCTTTTGTTCCTTTGAGCAAAGATGCAAAAGAGATTGTTGGTTCATCCTGTTGCGGAAGTGTTGTATTAAAAGGCGGTAAGGGAGAACTCTCTTTTTTTGTATCTACTAAAATCACACTTTGCTCCTCTGCTTTTCAAAAGAATTTTAAAGAATAAAGCATTTAGTGTTCCATTAAATGAAGAAAAGGACCTTGATATTTTTGAAAAAGTGTCGATATTGAAAGTATGAAGATTATCTTTTTTATACTTTTACCATTATTGATAGATGCAGAGACCATATATGCGACAAAAGCGTCAAAACAAAATGTTGAGGCGATGCATAATCCAAAAATAAAATGCAGATGGGTATGCGATAAAAAAATATACAAAGAGCAAAAAATAGCAGAAGCTATATCTTTTTATAAAAGCTCCAAGTATTATAAGTTTACAAAAAAAAAGTTTTAATAATCTCTCGTAAACCTGTCCAAACAATGTAGTTCTTTTTTAAAGAATGTGCTGACACTGTCTTGCAGGTTTTCTAAAATCTCTTTAGAAGTTTCACCATCTACCGGATAACTGAGTAAAAAAGAGTCTAAATGTTTGGCAAAAAATTCATCAAACATCTTTTTGACAATCTCTGCTCCATATTTATCTGTGTAAGGAAGTACAAAAAAATAGTCTCCTTCATAATTGGCTATAGAATCCGAAGAACGTAAAATCTCAAGCAAAGAAGCATCTACTACTTCTTGCGTTATTCCTGAAAAATCGCAATACAACAGAGTAAAACTTTCAGCGCGATTTTCATCGAGTCTGTCAGATATACCTATGTTTAAATCTACCAAATTTTTAAAATTATCAAATGAAAAATGTACTCCCGCCATCTTTTGCCCCTTCTATAAAAATTGTCTTTGCAAAATCGTCTTTGTTAGTATAGCAAAAAAATTCTAGTCGCTTAGTGATACCAACTCACCTCTTTTAAGTTTTGCAATTTTTCCGCGAAATTTCCGAATATAAAAGGCCTTTTGTTCAAAACTGATATTTGAAGCAATACTAATCTTTTTTAATTCTCGCTCATAATGCTTTGTCAAAAATGTAATCAGTTCAGCATTTAAAGCATCTTCATCTTTCAAAGAGACAATACTTTCATCTACCATTATTGCCATTACTTCCGGTGCATCTGTTTTATTTTGCAATGCCAAAGAAAATTCATGTGAATGAAACTGCAAGAGAGTTGGATCAATCACATCCAATATATGCTCAATATATTGTGGTTTTTCCAAAATTGTTTTTATTAAAGAGAGTTCCCACATATCTCTGTGTGCACTGTTTGCTTGTTGTGGAGCATATTGTCTGTTAGTGTTTGTTTGTGCATTGAGTTTTAAGAGAGAGGGAGAAACACCAAGCCCTCCCAAACGAGAAGCAAGATAAGTTTTATACTCCTCTTGCAATATCGGAGAGAGTGTTTTGAGGTACGCTATGCCCTCTTGCATACAAGACTCTTTTGCTTTTGGATCTTTAAGATTATAGAGCGAAAGAATCTCATCAAGCACAAACTCTATAAACGGCTTTGCCTCTCGAAACATACTGCTTAGCTCTTCAACCCGTCCCTCTTTCACCATATCTGCAGGATCAACTCCTCCGCCAAAGACAACAACTCCGCCGTTAAAACCAGAAGCACTTAAAAGTTTTGAGGCTTTGAGTGCTGCAGCGCGTCCTGCTTTATCTCCGTCATACGCCATTACAATACGAGGAGAGCCTTTTCTAAGAAGTGGCAGATGTTCATGCGTTAAAGCTGTTCCGAGTGTTGCCACGGCATTGTCAAAACCTGCCTGATGCAGCATAATAACATCAAGGTAGCCTTCTGTTATGATGATTTCCTGTTTTTTATGCAGGCTCTGTTTTGCCAAATGATAGGCATACAAAAGACGGGATTTGTTAAAAAAAGCCGTCTCTGGAGAGTTGACATATTTTGCCTGATGTCCGGTAATGGTTCTGCCACCAAAACCGACAATACTGCCGTTTGCCGAAAAAATAGGAAAGGTAATACGCTCTATAAAACGGGCATAAGTTTGGTTGCGTTCCTCGTTATAACCAACCACACCCATATCTACTGCTTCTTTAATACTAAACTGCTGTGAACGAATAAAATTCAGCGTTGCGTTTGAATCAGGCGCATACCCGATACCGAATTTTTCTATACTGCTTTCATAAATGCCACGCTCTTGCAGATAGGAAAAAGCTGTCTGGTTTTTTGTCAGTAATGTTTGATACCATTCATTGAGTTTGTCCATAACCTGTGAACGCGGCTTGTTATGTTTGTTATCCGTATAGCTAAGTGTAAAGTTATACGAATCTGCCAGTTTTTCCAAAGCTTCTGGATAGTTAAGCTTTTCATACTCCATCACAAACTTAACAGCATCACCCCCAGCTCCACAGCCAAAACAGTGATATATCTGCTTTTGTGGGCTTACTACAAAAGAGGGAGATTTTTCATCATGAAAAGGACAGGGTGCCTTAAAATTGCCACCTGCTTTTTTCAGTTCTATATAGCTACCAACAACATCAACAATATCAAGTCGGGCTTTGAGAGCTTCTATGGAGTCTTGGGAAATCATAAAGATATTATACAGAGAGTTTGGTTAAAATCTTATATGATATTTTTGAGATTGAGTTGAAAAACTGTGCCTTTTCCCACTTCACTTTGCAGTGTAATGTCAATACCGAGTTCTTCACACAGTTTTTTAACGATATGCAGACCGATTCCTATGCCTCTTTCTTGTTCTTTGTAGAATCTCTCAAAAACGCGTTTGGGATTTTTTATGCCTTTGCCTGTGTCTTGTA
>JALSKR010000051.1 GCA_026988735.1 Sulfurimonas sp. | reverse complement strand
TTAAGCAGGCTAAAAGAGTGCAGTTTTCACTTGCAATTTGCGGCAGTTTTTTGATGAGCTTTTCATAATCTTTTGTTGCTTCAAAACTTCCGCGCTGAAAACTTGGAGGATCAATGATTATCATATCGTACGGACCTTTTCTTTTGAGTGCGGAGAAAGATTTGAGTATATTGTAAGGTAAAAAACTTACACCTTTTGGGTCAAGGTTGTTTAAAGAGTGGTTTGCCATGCCTGTTTTGAGGGCACCTTTGCTCATGTCAACATTGACAACGCTTTTGGCACCGCCGAGTTTTGCCGCAACACTAAAAGCACAGGTATAAGAAAACAGATTAAGCACATGTTTCTCTTTTGCATTTTCACGCACAAAGGCACGCCCGTTTTTCATATCGGGAAAGTAACCGCTGTTTTTGTTTGAGAGAAGGTTGAGTTTGAATTTCATGCCATTTTCTATTACATGTAAATCCTCTGGGATTTCTCCTGTAATTACTTCACTCGGTGCACCTTTAAGGTAGCGTCTTTGTACAACCAGTGTTGTGTATCGCGTGTTACATGTAAAGGCTTTAAGCATCTCTAAAAGTTCTGCCTCATTTGGCTCTTCAAAATAGAGTGCAACACTGAGAATGGTGTCTATGGAGTCAACTGTAAGATGTTTCCATCCTTCATAGAGTCCGCCACGCCCGTGAAAAAGGCGCTGAAACTCTTCGTTACAGGTAAGGGCATTTTCTTGTATATGTTGTTGGAGTTGTTCGATTGTCATTTATACTTTTTCCCAAAAAGTTCCCTGCGGGGTATCCATAATATTGACACCAAGGCTGAGAATTTCATCACGGATTTTGTCTGAGAGAGCAAAATCTTTCTCTTTTTTTGCAGCATTTCTTTGTTCTATGAGCATGTTTATTTTCTCTTTTGTTCCTTCATCTATACCAAACTGAAAATACACAAAAGGATTTTTTCCGCCAAATCCCAGCACCTCTTCTATATATGTCAAGTTTGCCATTGTTTCACGCTTGAGTTGTTTGTGTTTGCCTGCGGTGTCAAGGGTTTCATTTGCTTTGCTTATCATTTCATCTATCAATGCAAGAGCAGTTGAGACATTTAAGTCATCACTCAGTGCAGTCAAAAGTTCTTTTTTAAAAGGTGTATCATCGTTACATGTAGTGAGTCTAAAGAGACGCTTTTTGAGTCTGTAGAGTTTGTCAAGACGCTTTTTGGAAGCTTCCAAATCCTGCGTGTTAAAATTAAAATTACTGCGGTAGTGTGTACTTAAAAGATAAAATCGTAATACTTCCCCGTCATACACTTTAAGGGCATCTTTGAGAAAAAAGCTGTTGCCTAAAGATTTGCTCATCTTTTCGCCCTCAATGTTGACAAAACCGTTGTGCATCCAGTAGTTTGCAAGTTCATGGTTTGTACCGCATCGTGTTTGCGCCGCTTCATTTTCATGATGTGGAAAAAGCAAATCGGCTCCGCCGCCGTGGATGTCTATGGCAAAAGGGGTATCAGAATATGCCAGATGTTTTTCTATCATGGCTGAACATTCCAAATGCCACCCCGGACGACCTTTTCCAAAAGGAGAGGCAAATGTTACAGTGTTGTCTTTGACACTTTTCCACAAAGCAAAATCGGCATGATTTTTTTTGTATGGTGAGCTTACAACTCTCTCCTGTGTCTCTTCTTCATTTTGGTTACGGTGAGAAAGGCTGAGGTATTTGCTGTCACTTGTCGTGTCAAAATAGACATCACCATCAGGTGTGGTGTAGGCATGCCCCTTGTCTATGAGCTTTTGTATCAACTCTATCATCGCTTCAAGACTTTGCGTTGCTTTTGGCTCTAAAGTCGGTCTTTTGACGCCGATAGCTTCCATCTCTGTGTGAAAAGCCTCTGTATAAAAATCTGTGATTGTTTTTATATCTTTTTTCTGCTCTATCGCTTTTTTGATGATTTTATCATCTATATCGGTGATGTTGCGTGCATAGGTAACTTCATATCCGTTTGCCTCTAAAACACGGGTAAGTAAATCAAATACAAGGGCTGATTTTGCATGTCCGAGGTGGGCATCATCATAAACGGTGGGACCACAGACATAGAGTGAAACTTTTCCCTCTTTGAGCGGAGTAAATTTTCGTTTTGTTTTTTGTACAGAATCAAATATATGCACGGAGAATTTCCTTTAAATAGAGTAATACTGCGATAAGAACAACAGAACTTACAGTAAGATAGATAAGATTTTTTGAACGAAGTATAGCAAAAAAGTTTTTCATTCCAAAAACTTTGAGGGTAAAAAAGAGGCTGACAAATCCGCCCAAGGTACTTGCTAGTGCTAAACCTGCTACACCCAAAGGGCGTATAAATGCCAAAGCAAAAGTAATATATATAATAAGAGAAACAGTAGCTATTTTTGCAGCCTTTGCCTGCATCTCTTTTGCGTAGAGCCACAGAACAAAAAGCTTTTGTATGCCAAAAGGCAGAAGTCCAATCATATACATCTGCAAAACTGCACTTGTGTTGTTTGTGTCATTCGCATCAAATGCACCTCTTTCAAACAGAAGCCAGATAATTTCATGAGAGAGGATAATGCCTCCTATAGTGCTACATGTAAGTAAAAAGGCTAAAAACCAGAAAGCTTTTTGTAGGTTTGCCAACGCTTTTGTTTCATCATTGTTTTTTAAGTAGCGCGCGATTCTTGGAAAAAGAGCAACAGATGTGGCAATGGCAAAAAGTGCCAAAGGCAACTGGAAAATACGGTTGGCATAGTAAAGATAGGAGATAGAACCAGTGACTAAAAAGGACGCTAAAAAAGTGTCTAAAAATGCACTGACCTGTGCGGTAGAGTTTCCCCAGACAGCTGGAAAGAAGTTTGTGCGAAATTTTTTTGTCTCTTCTTTTATGGATTTTGATTTTTTTGTAAAATATTGCAATCCGCCCAGAAGCAGTTTTGCAAGTCCGAGTTTATAGATGGCTATTACATGTACGCCAAGTTGCAACAGACCACCAAGGACAACGCCATAACTTAAATAGTAAACAATTTCACTTTGGCTTTTCTCATGTGAAAGATAGAGCGCACCGATGAGTGAGAGATTGAGCAGGGCAGTTGCAAATGCCGAGGTTGCAAAATGGTGTTTGTACTGGAGCATGGCACTCAAAAATGTCACCAAAAAGATAAGCGGCAGATACCAGAAGTTTATGGCAACATAGGGTGCTGCAAGAGCAATGGTGTTTGCATCAAAACCTGTGGCAATGGCTTTTGTAAAAAGTTCGGGTACAAGATTTACCAGCAGTGTGATAAGTAGAATGACAGAAGAAAAAATAAGCAGTATATTTATACTAAAAACAGCCTTGTGTCTGCTTCTTGCAAATGCTGGTATAAATACCTGCGTAAAAGCACCCTCAGCAAAAATTCTGCGAAAAAGGTTGGGAAGTTTAAAGGCGATGAAAAATATATCACTGTATATGTTTGCACCAAGTGCAGATGCGGTTAAAAGGTCTCTGAAAAATCCCAACACTCGGGAGGTGAGAA
>JALSKR010000050.1 GCA_026988735.1 Sulfurimonas sp. | reverse complement strand
TTAAAAGTATTCTATATGAATAATTAGCTACAATATTTGTTATGAAAAATCTTATTGCAATTACTCTCATCTTTGTCGGGTATACCTCTTTGTTCTGTAATGACAATACAGTCTGCAAAAAATGCCATCCTTTGATTTATAAAGAATATTACAATTCTATTCATAGAAAATCTTCCCTCATCAATGATAAAATATACAAGGCAGTGTTTGAAAAAGAACATGCAAAAAAACAAAAATGCAACAGCTGTCATGCACCAAGTGCAAAAAATTTGCAACAGGAAAAAGAAGCACCGATTTCATGCATCTACTGTCACACAATCAAACATATTATAGAAAATGACAAGGCAAACAAAAACATTTTAACAGGAAAGAAAAAGGACTTCTTTAGCGCTCAAAAAGAAAAAAGAGATGAAGCGAAAGTAAAATTTGAAACAGCAACTTCTTTCTTTGGTCTCATAAAACGCTCTAAAAATTCTCCCTACCATCAAATAGAATATAACAATGAAAATTACTATAACGGCAATGTCTGCATGGGATGCCATTCACATGTAAACAATGCGCATAATTTTGATATCATAATGCTTGATGCCTACATAGACAAAAAAGACAAACAGACCTGTATCACTTGCCATATGCCACAAACCATGGGTTCCAAAACAACACTTAGCGACAGTAAAACACATGCCTATCATGGCATAGCGGGTCTGCACAAACTCAGCAAAAATCTTGGAAAATATATAAACTTACATGTAAAAAAACAAAAAAACGGATTTCAGGTAACTCTTACAAATCTTGCAAATCATGCTCTCTTTGGACAGGTATACAGAGAGGGAGTACTCAATGTTACAATAATTCGGGGAAAAGATAAAATAATTCAAAAGCCTTATATCTTTACTCGTATTTTTGGAAAAGGCAACAAAGAGAGTATGCCTTTTGAAGCAACAGATATTTTAAAAGACACACTTATTTATGCGAAAAAAACTATTGTTTATAATACAAAACTGCAAAAAGGTGATAAAGTGATACTGAGCCTCGGTTTTAGACTCATTTCAAAAAAAGCAGCCAAAGCATTGAATCTTCAAGATGACAAAGAACTTACAAAAATAAAAATTTTAAAAACAGAATCATTTAGTTTTTAATCAACAGATCAGTATATTCGGCTATGTTTTTGCTTATGCTGAGTTTTTTGTCTGCCTGCAAGATTATGTATCCCAGCTTTTGAGAATTTAAAAATGCATAGGCTTTTTTTATCGGCATAACACTTGCCGCCGTTGCATATGCATCAAGTGTAGCTGATGGAAGCTTTGAGACAAGAGTTATCGAAATAAATTTTTGTTCTGATTCTTTTGTTTTAGGATTGATAAGATGATTGTGCTTTGTATTCTCAACATAGCGATTATAATTTCCGCTTGTACTTACACCACTGTTTTTCATTAGAAATGTAGCCAGAGGATGCGTGGCATCCAAAGGATTGTTGATACTGATTTTACAGCTGCCTATACACCTTATATCTCCACTCAGCGCAATGACTGCTTTTTTTACTTTGTTTTGCAATAAAAATTCACTGACTTTATCTGCTGCAAACCCTTTTCCCATACCGCCAAGATCTATTTTTACACCATTTCCCAAAAAAGCTTCATGTTCATCAAACTTCAATGCTTTGATGGAAGTAGAACTTCTTTTGAGTGCAATTTTTGAGACTACTCGTTCTTTCTCGCCAAATCTGTATAGATCTTTTGTAATGACTCCTATAGCAATATTAAAGTATCCATTTGTCTCTTTATAGTATTGTAAAGAGAGTTTCAGTGATTCATAAGAGTATCTGTCAAGGAGTGTATGTTTGTTGTAATTAAGTTGAAAGATCGGAGAATTCTTTTTATATGTAGAGAGAGAATTATCAACACTTTTTATAATCTCAAAAGAGGGTTTAAGAAGCTCCTTGTGCTCTTTGCCAATAGATAGTGACACAAAGGTACCCATCAGTACCTTTGTGCGCTGTATCAGCTGTGAGTCGGCATTACATGTAATAAACAAGAATGCAAGAAGCAAAATTTTATGCATACATTAAATGTCAATAATCTCATTTACTTCAAGTCCAAATCCGCCTAGTCCGACAAAATCCGTTTTTTTCATAGAAGTTATAAGATTCATTTTTGAAATACCAAATGACTTAATAATCTGTGCACCTATACCAAACTCTTTTATTGCTGCATTGTCCTGATGATGAGTTTTATTGATAAAAACCAGTAAACCACTGTTTTTTTTCAGATATTCTATAGAATTAATCAGATTATTGTATTTGTCCTGTTGTAAAAGTAATTCACAGTCAGGTATGACATTATGAACTCTTACATTTGCCACTTCACCTGCACTGTAAAAAAGTATAGCCGTATGTTTTATACCGTCATGATCTTCAAAAGTATGTCGCTGTACTTTGACACCGAAAAACTCTATCTCCTCTACGTCTGTCTCTTTAACAAGTCTTTCATTGGCAAGTCTGTACTCTACAATGTCAGAAATAAATACCGTATGCAGATCATGCTTTTTTGCAAAAATATCCAGATCATCCCGACGCGCCATTTCACCGTCATCTTTAATAATCTCACAAATAACCCCTGCTTCACTCAGCCCGGCAAGACGACACAAGTCAACTGAGCCTTCCGTGTGACCAGTTCGTACAAGTGTACCGCCCTCTTTTGCAATAAGAGGAAAGATATGCCCCGGTTTTACAAGTTCATCCGGCTTCGAAATAGGATTTGCCAATATTTTTATCGTGTCATCTCTCTCTTTTGCGGAGATACCTGTCAGGGCATTTTTTGCATCTACAGAGACAGTAAAAGCTGTTTCATAAGAAGAAGTATTTGAACTCACCATAGGATTTAAATCGAGTCTGTCTGCAATAGATTTAGAAAGAGCAACACAGATAAGCCCTCGTGCATGCATTGCCATAAAGTTTACATGTGCCGGTGTAGAAAAAGCGGCTGCATAGACCAAGTCACCCTCATTTTCTCTGTCTTCATCATCGACCATGATAACCATTTTGCCTTTTTTAATATCTTCTATCGCCTGTAAAACTCTCTCAATCGGTTTCATATTTTTCTCTTTGTATATTTGTTTTTTCTTCCCTTTATTATAGGAAAATTAGTATTAAAAAGAGTTCAAAAAAAAAATTAATATTTTTTACAAAAAACTCTTGACATAAAAGAGATTTTTGTCTATAATTTCGCTCACAAACACAGAGTGAAAGTGTTTGAAACACCGCGGAATAGAGCAGTTCGGTAGCTCGTCGGGCTCATAACCCGAAGGTCGCTGGTTCAAATCCAGCTTCCGCAACCAATCTTCTTCACAAAGCATTGGGGTATCGCCAAGCGGTAAGGCACCAGTTTTTGGTACTGGCATTCGGGGGTTCGAATCCCTCTACCCCATCCACAACTTAAAATCCCAAACAAAAAGACTTTACATTATGAATGAAATCACTGATTTAACAACTTTAACTATAAGAATGAGTATTTTTGTAATTATTGCAGGAATT
>JALSKR010000049.1 GCA_026988735.1 Sulfurimonas sp. | reverse complement strand
AAAAAATGACAATTACTGCAAGTGGCGGTGCTTTTAGAGACTGGGATATAGCACGACTGCAAACAGCAACATTAGCAGACACCCAAAACCATCCCAACTGGTCTATGGGACAAAAAATAACCATAGATTCGGCAACGATGGTGAATAAAATGTTTGAACTTTTAGAAGCACGCTGGCTTTTTGGCGAGGGAGAGTATGATGCCATCATTGAAACACAGTCATTGATTCACGCGATGATTGACTTTAAAGACGGTTCAACAACAGCACATTTTGCACATGCAAGCATGCAACTTCCCATAGCCTATGCGTTGGATGAGAAAATGGATGAGGAAATACTGTCTCATGTTGATCTTGTAAAAGTGGGCAGATTGGAATTTCGTCAAATCAGTGAGGAGCGTTATCCTGTCTGGCAGATCAAAGAGGATCTGTTGCAAAACACGCAAAGGGGCGTTGTTGTAAATGCGGCGAATGAAGCGGCAATTGAGCTGTTTATAGCAAAAAAAATAGGTTTTATGGATATCAGTAAAACAATTATAGATGCCTATGAGCATTTCAGTGACGCATCTCCTTTACATGTAAGCGATATATTTCTTATAGATAAAGAAGTAAGAAAATTTGTAGGAAAAAACAGATGATATTAAGTATAGAAAGTTCCTGTGATGACAGTGCGATTTCGATTACAGAGATAGCAACAAACAAACTTCTTTTTCACAAAAAGATTTCTCAGGAAATTGAACACAGCGTTTATGGTGGTGTTGTGCCGGAGCTGGCCGCTCGATTGCATGCAGAAGCGTTGCCGAAGATTTTAGAGCAGTGTGAGCCCTATTTTAAAGATTTAAAAGCGGTTGCGGTAACAACAAGCCCGGGACTTGCCGTTACACTCATTGAAGGGGTGACTCTGGCAAAGGCTGTGAGTGTGGCACTTGATATTCCACTGATAGCGGTTAATCATCTTGTGGGACATATTTATTCACTTTTTATTGAAAAAGAGGCGGTTTTTCCTCTTACCGTTTTGTTGGTATCGGGCGGGCATACGCAGGTTATGGAAGTTAAAAGTCTGAGTGAAATTACAACCGTTGCAAAAAGTATGGATGACAGTTTTGGTGAGAGTTTTGACAAAGTAGCGAAAATGATGGGACTTGGCTATCCCGGCGGTCCGGTTATAGAAAAACTGGCAAAAGAGGGTGACAGAAAAAGATACGACTTTACTGTTCCACTGCTGAGAACTCCCAAACTTGCCTTTAGCTACTCAGGACTGAAAAATGCAGTACGCCTCGCTGTTGAAAAGGCTGAAGAAAAAGACTATAAAGATATAGCGGCTTCGTTTGAGCATATTGCAACAAAACATCTGATTCATAAGCTCAAAAAATATTTTCAGACAAATCCTCCGAAACATTTTGCCATTGTCGGCGGGGCAAGTGCAAACTTATATCTTCGGGGAGAAATAGAGACGCTGCTTGCGCCTTACGGTGCAAAACTCTTTTTAAGCGATTTGCAGTACTGCTCGGACAATGCGGCTATGATAGGGCGGGTTGCCGTTGATATGTACAAAAAAAAGATGTTTACCTCTTTGGAAGAAGTAGAAGTAGCTCCACGCGTGAAAATGTAGATTAATTAAATTTAACTTAAAGTAGAATTTTTTCATAGCAGATAAGTAAATTATTAATCTTTTAACTGTATACTTCCAAATATAAAATTTAGATACTTGAAAGAGTATCAATCAAAAGGAAATTGAAAATGGCAACAACTAAATTCAAAGGTACAGACGTAGAGTTATTAGGAAATGAAGTAAATGTAGGAGACAAAGCTCCTGAAGTTAACGTAGTTAATTCAGACGGTTTGGGTGATGTAAAAGTTGGTGGTGCTCAGGGTACTAAGCAACTTATCATTGTAGTTCCTTCATTAGACACAGGTGTATGTGCTACTGAAACTCGTAACTTCAATGCAAAAGCTGCAGAACTTGATGGTGTAAAAACTGTTGTTGTTTCTATGGATCTTCCATTTGCTGCAGGACGTTTTTGTTCAGCTGAAGGAATCGACAAACTAACTGTTGCTTCAGATTTCAGAAACAAAGATTTCGCAAATGCTTACGGTGTGCTTTTAGGTGGTTCTCCACTTGCTGGTGTTACTGCAAGAGCTATCTTCGTAATTGATGAAAACGGAATTGTAACTTATAAAGAAATCGTTCCAGAAATTACTGAAGAGCCTCAGTATGACGCTGCAATAGAAGCTGCAAAAAAATAGTTTCCCTTTTTTTTGTGTCGCTTCATGCGACATAAAAAAATGAAGTATCCCTCTTTTCTAACTCTCTCTTTTTTCTAACTTTACCAACTTCTCCAAGATTCTCTGATATAATAAGATAAATTATTTTAACGAGGTTATTTATGAGAAAAATTTTATCTACAATTGCTGTGAGTGCAGTTTTAAGTGCTTCTCTCTTTGCTGATTTTGCAAGAGTGGAAATGGGTGCAGGTGCTTGGATGCAGACACCCTCAGGAACAGCTGACTATAACGCAGGTGCAGGGGTTACAGGTAATAATACTTTTAACGAGGAGCAGGAGATATCACCATATGTGTGGATGCTGATAAAACATCCTATTCCTATAGTACCAAACTTAAGAGTTGAGTATGTCAGTATCCATGCAACGGGTACAGCAACAGGTGCGTGGGCTGGATTTGCTATACCCGGATCATCAAACAGTGTTTTAGATATCAAAGAGTATGATATTATTCCTTACTACAATATTTTAGACAATACTTTTTGGGTAACAATTGATTTGGGGCTTGACCTAAAAGTTATGAATTTAGACTATACAGTCGCACAAAACGGACTATTCCCAGGTTATGAGGACTCTTATACAGCACCTATTCCTCTTTTGTATGCAAGAGCAAGAGTAGAAATTCCAACAACAGATATAGGGCTTGAAAGTGATGTGAAGTATATAACAACGGGTTCTTCTACGATATATGATGTTCGAGCAAAAATTGATTATACTTTTGACATCACACCACTGATTCAGCCTGCTTTAGAGGTAGGATATAGAGTGCAAAAAATACAAATAGATGAAGATGGCACAGATGTTAAAACAGATATGGATTTTGCAGGAGTTTATGCAGGTTTGATGCTGCGTTTTTAAAATATAACTTGGGCTTGGGTGTCAATTATGATAAGCTCAAGTTCGAGTTTTATACCAAACTCTTCAAAAACTTTTCTTTGCGCTTCTTTTATTAAAAATATAGCATCTTCAAAACTACCATTTCCATGATTGACTAAAAAGTTTGCATGTTTGCGACTAAACTCCATATCTCTAACCCTTTTTCCTTTTAATCCCACTGCCTCAATTAATCTTCCTGCAAAGTCACC
This sequence comes from Sulfurimonas sp., assembly GCA_026988735.1. GTDB lineage: Bacteria > Campylobacterota > Campylobacteria > Campylobacterales > Sulfurimonadaceae > Sulfurimonas. The sequence continues at coordinate 170 of JALSKR010000049.1, read as the reverse complement.
TTGAGGATTTTTAAAACAACTTCCTGCACTTGGAGTAGAGGGTTGATTTGCGCGCATTTTTTTAAACATGACTACTTTTTCCTGACTAAAGCCATATTCTAAAGAAAAAGTTGCTTCAAGGATGGGCTCTTTAATGTTTGTCCTTCTGTATCCAAATTGTATCTCCTCTT
>JALSKR010000048.1 GCA_026988735.1 Sulfurimonas sp. | reverse complement strand
AAAGTTCAAAATATAGGAAGAAAAATTGTTGATACAACTCAAAATTTAGCTGAAGCTTTGATGCTTTTTTCGATGGTCAGATTGGAATATAGTTTTATTAAGAGTTGATTAGTATCGGAATAGGCTACTTTAAGACATGCTACCTGTTTATTGCAATCTTTAATCTTTTCTTCAGGAATATCTAATCTTTTAGCTTCTGTTATTAATCCATTTATATTGGAACTAATATTTTCTTCCATAATGTACTCCAAATTTAATTTTAAATTGAGTATAACATATTTCTATATTTATAAAAAAATAAAATAATTTTATGCAGCTCTATGTATTTCTTTTAAACTGTCTTTTTGTTTTTGGTATGTTTTGTATAAATCATAAGCATTTTGTAGGTTTAACCAAAACTGTGGAGTTGTACCGAAATATTCAGAGAGTTTTAAAGCCATAAGTGGTGTTATGCCTCTTTTTTCGTTATAAAGCTCACTTAGTGTTTTTATGCCGACTTTCAAGTCTTTTGAGAGTTTAGCTTGCGTTAAATTTAAAGGAATTGCAAATTCTTCTTTTAATATAATACCAGGATGTGTGCTTGGTCTAATCTCTTTCATATCTAAAACCTCCTATTTATGATAATCATCTATATATACATCATAAGCATTAGAATTTTCAAATTTAAAAATTAATCGAAACTGGTTATTGATTCTAATACTATAAAAACCTTTTAAATCACCCTGTAATTGTTCAAGATGATTAGATGGTGGCACTTTCAAATCTTCTAAAGCAAAAGCTGCATGCAACATATCTAATTTTCTTTTACCAATATTATTAACAGCTTGAGAAAACTTTTTTTGGTATTTACCATTAAAAAGTTGTTTTGTGTATTTGCATTTAAAAGATTGAATCATATTGTTATGTTATCGTAATATGATAATATTGTCAAATAATTTTCATACAACAAGCCACTCATCCCACCATTTTAACAGCTCACGCCTCTCTGTTAAAAAATCACTTCTGAGGTATGAAAGTTTTACTTTATTGCCTATAGAGTGCGCTAATTGAGATTCTATAACTTCACTGCTAAAACCGTGTAGTTTATGATTTTCATAACAAATAGTGCTAAAGCTACTTCTAAAACCATGCGGAGTATGATTATCTATCCCCATTCTTTTAAGTGCATACCCTAAAGTATTTTCACTGAGCATTTTTCCTTTTGACAACATACTACTAAAAACATATTTATTCCCACTATTATATTTTTCAACTTCTCGGAGAATATTGATTGTTGCATCTGTAAGCGGCAATCGAAAAGGCTCACGAGCTTTCATTTCTTCTTTAGTAAATTCTACAATCCTCTTATCAAAATTAATATTTTCCCATTTTAAAAATCTAACATTTTGGCTTCTTAAAGCAGTGTGTGTTAAAAACAATAAGGCATATTTGGTGCTGACATCACCCACATATTCATTAATCAGTTTATAAAGCATTTTAAATTCATGTTCATCTGTAATTGCTTTATAGTGTGCCACTTCTTTTTTTGGTATTAATTGACTTGCTTCAATTGTTAAATACGATGTATTATTTGATAGATCATTTGCGTTTGCATATTTGAATATGCTATTTATCAATAGCAATACAATACGCATAGTCTCTCTTAAATCTGTTTGTTTTGTGCTTCTTGTCTTTGCATTTGGAACATTGTTTATAGCATCAATAATATCTTTCTTTGTAATATCATTAACATTTTTAGAGCCAATCGTTTTTCTAACAAAATACTCGTACCGACTTTTTTGTTTTTTTAAATAATTAAAACTTAGTTCTTTTTCTTTGAAAATAAAATATTGATCTGCTAAATCATTAAAAGTGAGTATGTCATCATCCCTGTTGACCCTCTTTTCATTTGGATTGACCCCTTCAAGTAGCATCTCTTTTATCTCAATAAGCCTTTTACGAGCATTAGCTAAACTCAATATAGGATATTCACCTAAAGTTTTTTCTGTATCTTTACCATCAAGTTTATATCGTACTTTAAAAACTTTTTTTCCATTAGGACGGATTATTAACAAAAGCCCTCCACCATCATAAAGCTTGTACTGCTTCTCTTTAGGCTTGGCTCTCTTTATCTCTACATCGCTAAGCGGTTTTACACTCTTTGCCATATCTGACCCTTATGTATTTTAACCTTGACCCTCAATTTAACCCTTATTTATCTTGAATTTAATCGAATTGATACGGATAAAATAAAACTGATTTGAGAGGAATATTAGCAGATAAAGACTTGAATATCCCTTATTTACTTTGTTTTGAGGTTTAGTTTGAATTGTTTCGGATTGATTTAAAAAGTGTAAGTGGTGGGTTCTGAGTGACTCGAACACTCGACCGCTCGGTTATGAGCCGAGAGCTCTAACCAACTGAGCTAAGAACCCACTTGTTGTTGGTAGGTCGGAATTATACAAGGAGCTTCCTTATATAATCCTTATTATAGGCCTCTTACTGCGTATTTATCATCCAGATAGAAAATATATCCAAATATCTCCAAAATGAGTACAATGAAGTCTCTGTAACACCCTGCTCTTTTAATTCTTCTAAAAGAGGTTTATAAAATTCAAGCCATGTCTGGCGTGCTTTTGCATCAATTCTAAAGGGTGCATGACGACCGACCATTTGCGGTGCACCTCTGTTTTGATTAAAATACTTTGGTCCTCCGCATATTTGAATAAAAAAATCTGCCGAATTCACTTTTGCTTTTTCAAACTCTGCATCATCCAAAGGAAAAAGATGTCGAATATCACTCTGCTTAATTGCATCATAATGTTTTGAAATCAGCTCTCTTATTCCTTCTTCACCTACTTCTAGTAAAAACTCCGGTATCGGTTTTGTTACCGGTGGTCTTACACCAAACTGTGCCTGACTTATTTCTAAATTCATTTTTATCCTTTGTTTGTCTGAGGTGGTTTGATTCTATATACAACGGCATAGAGCAACGGAACATATAACAGGTTTAACACTGTTGCCCATGCGATACCATATCCTAAAGACACGGCCATCGGTTGGAGTATTTTTGCCTGACCTGATGCAAAAAATATGAGTGTTAAAAGCCCCAGTACGGTTGTCAACGATGTCAGAAGAATCGGTCTGAGTCGTGTTTGCGCTCTTTTCATCAGTTCTTCTGTGTTTTTGGCATTTTTTATAAAATCCACCATGATAAGTCCATCATTGACAACAACGCCTGCAAGCCCCACTATACCTATAAGTCCCGGCATAGTCAGGTTAAGTCCCATTATCCAGTGTCCCACATAAACACCCAGAAGTACAAGAGGAATTGTACTGATAACAATTAAAGATTTTCTTATAGAATCAAAGAGCCACACCAAAGTAATAAAAATTAAAAATATCGCTATAAGTGCCGACTGCATCATCTCTCTTTTGTTTTTGTTATTCTCTTTTTCTTCTCCTTTAATATCTACAACAATACCCTCTTTTTTAAACTTTTGCAGTGTCGGTTGCAGTTTTTTCATAAGTTCGGATGATGTTATAATTTTTTTGTCTGTAGAAGCATA
>JALSKR010000047.1 GCA_026988735.1 Sulfurimonas sp. | reverse complement strand
GAGAAGACAGAGGTACTTCCTGGTTCTGGGATTGATACACAAAAATTTAGACCTATTCAAACAGCTAAAAAAAGTGAAAAAACAAATTTTTTATTTATAGCGAGATTATTAAAAGATAAGGGACTAGTAGAATATGTTGAAGCCGCTAAAAATATGTTGAAAGAGGGGAAAAGTAAGTGTTATATCTTAGGTGCCTTTTATGAAGGGAACCCCAGTGCTATTAGTAAAAGAGAAATGCAATTATGGGAGGCAGAAGGTATTGTAACCTATTTAGGTGTGAGTGATAATGTGGCGATGCATATTGCGTCTGTGGATTGTGTAGTACTGCCTTCTTATAGAGAAGGATTGTCTCGTGTATTGTTGGAATCTGCATCTATGGGAAAACCAATCATTACTACAAATGTACCAGGGTGCAAAGAGGTAGTTGATCATGGCATAAATGGCTATATTTGCAAAGTTAAAAGTACTCTTTCATTGACACATGCTATGCATAAAATGGTGAACTTAAGTGAAACTGAACGACAAATCATGGGTCAAAATGGTCGAAAAAAAGTGATAGAATATTTTGATGAAAAAAAGGTAATTCAAAAATATCAAGATGCTTTATCGAAAATATTTCATACTCAAACGTAGCAACCTGACAATAGGATAGAGAAAGCTAAGAGAATAAGGTAGTTGTATATATTTAAAATCATTAAATTTTGTAGCAAATAATGCATACCGGATAAAATTAATTTTGTCTCTTTGTCGTTCTCGTAACTGAAGTAATAAGAAAAATGTATGATATGTCTTGACTTCATTTTTTTGTTTACTAAGGTAGATGTTAATTACATATTTTTTCAATACAGATATATGCGTATCGTGACTTGCCATTTTAAGAATAAATTTGGGAATTTTTGTATCAAAAAAGGTATGTGCTAAAGAGATACTGAATAAAAATATACGTAATAAACCATATTTTTTTGATTTTTCTATTAGAGTATTCCAATTTATATTTGTTTGAGAATGTATCAGTCTATCAATATCATACAGCCATAATAATCGAGAAAAAAGATGTTTGCTCCCATGAACACATAAATACAATAGATACATTTCGAAAGTTAGGATTCGTATCTCTTGGTTGTTAAACTGCATAAAAGTACTGTGTTGCCATATCATTTCTTCTTCCCATGATATAGCATAGTTCTTTGCAAATAATTCCCAATGTATTTCAATATAAGTATGGTTTGTGGGATGATGAAATCCTAAAGCATTTACAGAATAAAAAAATGTTTTTTTGATTTTCTTGTCTAATTTAATTTCAGGAATATATCCTTGTGAAATCATAAGAGATAGCATCTTTTCACAATCTTTTCTCTGTATAAGTATATCAATATCTGAAAATTGACGTAAATTAGGATTTTTATAGGCAATCTGTGCCAATGTAGGACCTTTAAAGCTTAAGGTTTTAATATGATTTTTTTCTAAAAAATGTATGATATATGTTAGTTGTGAGGACATCATGAGGGTTGTTTTGATATGGTTAATATACAATTTTTTTAAATTTTCATTATTTTTTGTATTAAGGTTTGAAGATATGATTTTGTTGTAGACAATAGGAAAAACAGCATGTAAGTAAGATAAAGAAATAAGTTTTTTTTCATCTTGAAGAATATTTTGGATTGTATCATTTGGTAAAGTTGTAGATTTTAAACATTGCAGTAACAGTGTAAATACTTTATCAGGGGCTTGTTTCAATACTTTCATACTAATGATTATACACAAGATAAAATAATTATACAGAATATTAGAAAAATTTGACATATTTGAGATATAATTATCATAAACAGCTATGAAGGGCATGGATGAATAAAGTAGTGATGGAAATAGAAGAAAAAGATATTGATTTTAAGGCACTTTTTCTAAATATTTTACAATATAAGTGGATGATACTTATATGTATTGCTTTATTTGGCATTGGTAGTTATTATTATGCTTATTCTATGCCTAATGTATATCGTGCTACAGCATCTGTAAAAGTTGGCTTGGATGAAGACCAATATGCAAAAGATGTTATCTCAATGGCAATGGGAAAAGGTGCAGTCAATGCTTCGACAGAAAAAGATATTATTACCTCCATGTATCTATCTGAAAAAGCATTGGAAGCAGTTGATTTCACACATCACTATTATGCGAAAACAGAGTTAAAAGAGATTGAGCTTTATAAGCAATCACCATTTAAAGTTTTCTTGACAGAAGGTTATGGCATCTCTTTTTATCTTTATCCTATAGATAAAGAACATTATCGATTGCTTGTACATACGCAGTTAGGGAATAATGGTACATCTTGGGAATATGATCAGATTCATATATATGGAGAAACAGTCACAACAAAGCATTTTACATTAAGTATTTTATTGGAAAATAACCCAAAGTATGAAGAATATAGGTTTATAATAGATAAAAAACGAAAAGCTTTTGGTAGTGTGAGTGTTAGCCAACACTTAGAAAATTCTACGATTTTACAAATATCTGTAGAGGATACCGTGGCTCTAAGAGCAGAAGAATATGCCAATGCTTTAGCCAAAGCTTACGTGAAACAAAATGTTGAAAATAAAAGCCGTGAAGCTGTACAGCGCATATCATTCATTGATGATCAACTCAAAAACATTAAAGAAAAAATAAAAAAATCTGCAGATGCTTTGGAAACGTTTAGAAAAGAGTCTCGTATAGTCAGTGTAAGTAATCAGACAGAAGTCATAGAAACACGTTTGGGTGAATATGAGTCAGAACTAATGGACCTAAATATGAAAGAGGCAATGTTAAATGATTTTTATGGAAAAATAAAATCGAAAATAAAAATAGAAACTTTAAGTACTGTGGGCATAGAAGAAAAAGATTCTACATTGGAAAAATTGATGGTGACATTACAAGACACTGTCTTAGAAACACGTCTTCTCTTAGAAGATTATACGTATCAGCACCCTGCAGTTATAAAAAACAATAGAAAAATTTCTCAACTCAAACGTACCATTATTCATATGGTGGAAAATTTATTACAGAATGTTAAAAAGAAAAAAACATTATTGGTAAATAATATAAAGAAACAAAAAACTTTTTTAAATACGTTACCAGAGAATGCACGTAAATATGGACAGCTTAAACGTAGATTTGAGATGAATGAAGAGTTATATAGCTATTTGATGAAGCAAAAGTCAGAAGCTGAAATGGTTAAGGCTTCTACCGTAAGTAAAAATAGACTTTTAGACAAAGCAAGTATTCCACGTTCACCTATAAAACCCAAACGTAGAATTATCATTGCTATGGGGGTTTTTTTAGGTTTTATATTAGGGGTTCTTCTTGCATTTTTAAGAATATTAATGGATAGTAAAATCAAAACGGAAAGTGATATTACTGCGAAAGTTTCGTACCCAATTGTTGCATCTATCCCTCATTTTAATAAGATGGAAGATGGTTGGAAAGGTAAAGTACCAGTTTTTGATGCGACTAAATCAGCACTTGCTGAGTCTTTTAGACATTTACGTAGTAATATACAGTTTATGCGTCAAAAAGAAG
>JALSKR010000046.1 GCA_026988735.1 Sulfurimonas sp. | reverse complement strand
TAATGTCTATCTTTTTACCGACAAGGTGACGAATTTTATAAAATATATGTAATCCTGCAAACCCTGCACCCAATATAACGACTTTTTTCATTTTTGATTCCTCGGAATTAATTTTCGCTATTTTTATTATAACTCTTTTTTTGTTTTAATAAACAATAAAAAATTAATTCTGATTTATAGAATCTGGTGTCACCTGCTGTAAAATTTGATACAGATAGTCATGCATATCAAAATATCCAATCATTGCTTCGAATAATATTCTTAGAAATACTTCCATACACATAAAGATTATAATACAAAGTGTAACAAATATTATTTTGTTCTGCTTCGTTGATAAATGATAAAAATCCATAAAACTGTCATTTATATCTCTAAAAAATAAAACTTTTTTAAGAATATAAAGACGAAATTTCCACAACAGCAATGGTACAATCAGTGCAAAAATATAATAAAAGAATACAAGGATGTCTTGTGCCACAAATGAATTAAATGTTAAAACATCCCACATTTTTTATTTTTCCTTTAATTAATCATTCTTGTGCAACTGCAACTCTTTTTCGAGATATTCACCGGTATATGAACCCGTTTTTTTATGATTTTTCGCCAACTCTTCAGGGGAGCCTTCTGCTATGATGAGTCCGCCGCCGCTCCCGCCTTCAGGACCCATATCTATAATATAATCAGCATTTTTAATCATATCAAGGTTGTGTTCAATAATTAACACAGAGTTACCAAGTTCTACAAACTTGTGCAGTACATTTGTCAGTCTGTCAACATCAGCAAAATGCAGACCCGTTGTCGGTTCATCAAGTATATACAAGGTTTTCCCTGTATCTTTACGGCTTAGCTCTTTGGAGAGCTTGATTCTTTGCGCTTCTCCGCCTGAGAGTGTCACGGCATTTTGCCCCAGTGTAATGTATCCAAGTCCCACATCCACAAGTGTTTTCATCTTTTGATGTATTTTGGGAATCGGTTTGAAAAACTCAAAGGCTTCATCAACACTCATGGCAAGCACATCCGCGATGGTTTTACCTTTGTAAAAAACTTCCAAAGTCTGTTGGTTGTAACGTTTGCCGCCACAGGCATCACATTTGACCATAATATCAGGCAAAAAGTGCATCTCTATTTTGTTTTCACCCTCTCCCTGACACTTCTCACAACGTCCGCCTTTTACATTAAACGAAAATCTTGACGCGGTATAGCCACGAATCTGGCTCTCTTTTGTCTGTGCAAAAAGGTTACGAATCTCATCCATTACCCCCGTGTACGTTGCAGGATTACTTCGAGGCGTTCGCCCTATCGGACTTTGGTCAAGGTATATGACTTTGTCAACATGTTCTAAGCCTGTTATTTCCACACCGGCAACTTTATTGACTTTTCTTGCATGATTTAACAACTCTCTTGCAGTCGGTAAGAGTGTTTGCAACATCAATGAACTTTTTCCGCTGCCGCTTACTCCTGTGATACAGACAAAGTTGTTCAGTGGAATTTTGGCACTTAAATTCTCAATATTGTTGATAGTAACATTTTTAATCTCTATCCATTTCTCTTGGGCGCGTCTGTAAAAATACTCTATTTTCTTACGACCGTACAAATAATCAGCAGTCAATGTTTTTGCTTTTTTGAGTTTATCAAGTGTCCCGCTGAAAACAACTTCTCCACCGAATTTTCCAGCACCGCTTCCGATATCTACTATAAAGTCGGCATTTTCTATCGTCTCTTTGTCGTGTTCGACAACGATAACCGTGTTGCCTTTTTCCTGCAAACTTCTCAGTGTTCGTATAAGCTTTAAAGTATCACGCTCATGCAGTCCAATGCTTGGCTCATCCAACACATACATAACGCCTGTAAGTCCTGAACCGATTTGTGAAGCTATGCGAATTCTTTGTGCTTCACCCCCGCTTATTGTTCTTGCATCCCGTCCTAAAGTGATGTAACCTAGTCCTACATCATAAAGAAAAAAGAGTCTCTCTTTTATCTCATTAAGTATCGGTTCGGCTATCATACGTGACTGTGTATCAAAGTAGGAAAAGTTCTCATCATTTGCAAAAAATTCATAAGTTTTGGCTATAGGCATTTCAAGGAGCTGTGCTATTTTTGTATCGGCTACTTTTACCGCCAAAGATTCCCGTTTGAGCCTGTGTCCGCCACAGACATCACAAACCTTTTCACTCATATAATCAGCCAACTCTTTTTCATCTTTGAGCATGTCATAGGCGATGCGAATGATACCCGGAAAAATTCTTTTTACTTTATGGTTTTTCCATAAAAATTCCACTTCATCTATATTTCCATGCAGTATTGCTTTTTGCTGATGCGTCGGCAACTCAGAATACGGCACCGTAACATCAATGTCATTATGTGCACAAAACCCTTTTAAAAATGTAAAATAGTAGCCTTTGTTAAAACCGTAAACAATTTTAACAGCACCCTTTTCTATACTTAAATCAGGATCAATGATTTTGTCAATATCAAGTGTATATCGTATACCAAGTCCGTCACACTCGCTACAAGCACCCTTAGGTGAGTTAAAAGAAAAGCTCAAAGGTTCAAGCGGCTCAAAGCTTATTTTACAGTCAAAACAGGCATTGTGTTCTGAGTAGTGAATATGTTGTGGACAATTAAGCTCTTCATAATTCAATACTTCGATTTCTAACTCACCATAACTCTCTTTGAGGGCTTTTTCTACATCTGAAGCAATTCTCTCTTTGTTCTCTTCTTTGACAATTACTCTGTCAACAACGACCTTAATCGTATGTTTTTTTGTTTTTGAAAGTTCTATCTCTTCATCAAGACGCACCATTACACCGTCTATTTGCGCTCTGACATAGCCTTTATGCACAAGCGATTCAATCAAGTCCGCATAAGCACCTTTGTTTTCCCGAACAAGCGGTGCCATAAGAACAAGCTTTGCGCCCTCAGGCAGTTTTGCCACTTCACCGATGATGTCTGAAGCCGACATCTGAGAAATCTTTTTTCCGCATTTATGACAATACTGAATGCCGACACGGGCATACAAAAGTCTGAAATAGTCATATATTTCTGTAATTGTTCCCACAGTTGAGCGTGGATTTTTTGATGTTGTTTTTTGGTCTATGGCAATAGCAGGAGTGAGTCCTTCTATTTTATCAACATCAGGCTTGCCGACACGGTCTAAGAACTGCCTTGCATAAGAAGAGAGTGACTCCATATAACGGCGTTGTCCCTCTGCATAGAGTGTATCAAAAGCCAGAGTAGACTTCCCGCTCCCGCTGAGTCCCGTCATAACAATAAGTTCATTTTTGGGAATTGTTAAATTAATATTTTTTAAATTGTTTTCTCTTGCACCGGTGATTTTAATTACATCTTTTTTTTTCATTTATACCTCAAAAAATTCTATAGAGTAAATATATTACTATAATCAGATAAAGAACAGTTAAGAGTTTTTTTTGCAGAGATACATTTAAGATATGATGCTTTAAATGTATGCCTGCATAGACACCTGCCAATGATGCCAACCCTATAATTATTCCACTTGTATAATCAACATGACCGTGCAGTGTATGCGATATCAAACCCGAAACAGATGAGAACACAACAAAAAAGAGCCCTGCTGATGTAGCCT
>JALSKR010000045.1 GCA_026988735.1 Sulfurimonas sp. | reverse complement strand
GCAATTGAGTATTTAAGAGGTAGAAAATCTAAACACTTTTAAATATAAGTTAATCTTAATTCTATTATCAAGCTAACTTTAAGTGGGTCTGTTCTAAAATAGAGCTTAAGAATTGACGAAAAAATACTATATAAGTTTCGTGATAATCAAAGGAGAATTTATGCTAGAGATTAGATGGCATAGTCGTGCGGGTCAGGGTGCTGTTACGGGTGCGAAAGGTTTGGCAGACGTTATTTCTACAACAGGGAAGCATGTGCAGGCATTTGCCTTTTACGGTTCTGCAAAACGTGGAGCTGCGATGACAGCATATAATCGTGTTGATGATAAAGTAATTATGAACCATGAAAAGTATATGGAACCTGATTATGTATTTGTCATAGATCCGGCTTTAGTTTACACAACAGATGTTACTGTTAACGGGAAGGAAAATACAAAATATATTATCACGACGCATATGAGCACAGAAGAACTTGTCGCCTCTCAGCCAAAGCTTGAGGGGAAAGACGTGTATACTGTTGACTGTATTAAAATTGCACAGGAGACTATTGGACGTCCTATTCCAAATACACCTATGCTTGGCGCATTTATGAAAATATCCGGTATGTATGATATAGAATTCTTTAAAGAAAATATGATGCGAATACTCGATAAACTGCCTAAAAAAATTGTTGATGCAAATATGGTTGCTATTCAGCGTGCATATGACGAAGTAAAATAAGGAGCTATAAGATGGCAAATACAGGTTGGGATGAATTCGAAATCGGAGCAATGCTTCGTACATTTGATGGTGCAGTAGATGATATTGCGGGTACACTTCAAGAAGACCGTCCATATTCACAAAACAGCTCTTTTACTGCAAGTGTTGCTGACTGGAGAATTGAAAAACCGGTTTTTAACAAAGATTTTTGTATAGATTGTCAGTTTTGCTGGGTGTATTGTCCGGATATTTCAATTATATCAAGAGATAAAAAAATGATAGGTATAGATATGGACCACTGTAAAGGGTGTGCAATCTGTGTGGAGGTTTGTCCGACAAATCCGAAATCACTTTTGATGTTTCCTGAACAAGCGGATGAAGAAGTAGAAATTGCTAATTGGCCTACCAAAGAAAGTAAGGAGAAATAGATGGCATTTGATAAAATGGAACTAAGAGATATCGAAGTATGGGATGGAAACTTCGCTGCAGCACAGGCAATGAGACAGTGTCAAATTGATGTAGTGTCTGCATACCCAATTACACCATCAACTCCGATTGTGGAAGGATATGCTAAATTTTTAGCAGACAACTATGTTGAGGGTGAATTTGTAATGGTTGAGTCTGAGCATGCGGCGATGTCCGGATGTATAGGTGCTGCAGCAGCCGGTGGGCGTGTTGCAACGGCTACTTCTTCACAGGGTTTTGCGCTCATGGTTGAAACACTCTATCAGGCTTCCGGTATGCGTCTGCCGATTGTGCTTAATGTAGTAAACCGTGCATTGGCTGCACCGCTGAATGTAAACGGTGATCATTCTGATATGTACCTTGGGCGTGATTCTGGTTGGATTCAGCTTGATGCATACTGTCCTCAGGATGCGTATGATTTGAATTTCATCGCTTTTAAAGTGGCTGAAGACCATGATGTAAGACTTCCGTGTATGGTACACCAGGACGGTTTTATGACAAGTCATACTGCACAGGGTGTTCATACTTTGGATGATGATACCGCATACAGTTTTGTAGGTGACTTTAAACCTATGAACGATATGCTTGATTTTGAGCATCCGGTAACACATGGTGTACAGACTGAAGAAGATTGGCACTTTGAACATAAAGCACGCCAGCATAATGATCTTATGACAAAAGTGCTTCCAAAAATTCAAGAGGCATTTGATGCGTTTGAAAAACTTTCAGGTCGTAAATACAACATCGTTGAAAAGTATGATATGGATGATGCGGATATTGCAGTTGTATGTATGGGGACTTCGGTTGAAACGGCTCGTGAAGTAGCAACTGAAATGAGAGAAAAAGGAATAAAAGCGGGTGTTGTCGGGCTTCGTGTTGTTCGTCCATTCCCGTTTTTTGAAATTCAAGAAGCACTCAAAGATGTGAAAGCCATCGCTGCACTTGACCGTTCTTCTCCAAACGGGGCACCGGGTATGCTCTTTAATGAAATTGCCGGTGCGCTCTTTAATACAGATACAAAAGCTCTGCTTAGCGGTTATGTTTATGGTCTTGGTGGTCGTGACTTGACAAAAAGACACTTAACAGATTTATATACTGAACTTCAAGCAAATGCTGATGCTGGAAAAGTGCTTACTCCACTACAACAATTTATCGGTGTTCGTGGACCGAAATTACAATTTTTATAGGAGAAAACGATGAGTGAAATGAAAAAAATTAAAAACTTAAAAGAGTTTTCTACATCAGCAGACCGTTTTGAAGGAGCAAACCTTCTTTGTCCTGGTTGTGCACACTCTATCATTGTTCGTGAAGTTTTAAACGCAACAAACGATGACTTGGTTCTTTCGGCATCTACAGGGTGTTTGGAGGTTTGTACTGCTGTTTATCCATATACATCATGGGATGCTTCATGGATTCATATCGGTTTTGAAAATGGTTCAACTGCAGTTGCAGGGGCTGAAGCAATGTATAAAGCACTTAAAAGAAAAGGGCGCCTGAAACAGCCTGATCGTAATCCTAAATTTGTATCATTCGCAGGTGACGGTGCATCGTATGACATTGGTTTTCAGTGGATTTCAGGATGTATGGAACGTGGGCATAATATGATGCATGTGGTTCTTGACAATGAAGTATATGCAAATACCGGCGGACAGCGTTCATCTTCAACACCAATCGGTTCAAGCACAACAACTGCACCTGCGGGGCGTGTGAGCTATGGTGAAAAGAAAAACAAAAAAGATATGGTTTCTATTATGGCTAGTCATGGTATTCCATACTCTGCACAGGTCGCTCCAAACAAATGGAAAGATATGGTGAAAAAGATCCAACACGGTATGGCAGTTGAGGGACCTGTATTTATCAATGCGGTTTCTCCTTGTACAACGGAGTGGAAATTTGATCCTAAAGATACGATGCTCCTAACTGACCTGGCTACCGATTCATTGGTTTTTCCACTTTATGAAATCATTGACGGGCATGAGTTAAATATTACTTACAGACCTAAAAATGTTGTTCCTGTTGAAGAGTATTTGGCTGCACAGGGACGTTTTAAACATCTTTTCAAAGATGAATACAAGCATCTTATAAAAGAGTGGCAAGAGAGAGTAGATGCGAACTGGGAGTATCTAAACAGACGCGAAGAGGCACGAGTTTAATCGTCGCGAACTTCTAGCTTCACTGCATCTTGCACAAAAATCCGACACTCTGCGTACTGTAGTACGCTATCGGTCGGATATTTTGCACAATCTACAGCAAATCTAAAATTTCTTTGTTTCTGAAATATTATTGATATTTTTTAATAATTTTATGTAACTATATAAACTTTTTCGGAAGCGATGCTTTAGCTTCGCCTTTTAGGCTTCAAAGACTAAGGCCTAGGTTAAAACCTAGGTTCCGAAAAAGCATCGAACTATCTTTTTAACTTAATGGCATTGAGACTTTAGTC